>NZ_KB899912.1 GCF_000378465.1 Elioraea tepidiphila DSM 17972 | reverse complement strand
CCTCGACGCGTTGGAGCGCCGTGGGCTCAGACCAGAGTTCCAGCGCGCCAAGCCGCGGGGGCGGCTGATGCCGGCGCACATCGCCCGCGGCAACGCGACCCGCGCCCGGGTGCGCAGCCTGGTCGAGCACGTCTTCGCCACCGAGAAGCGCCGCATGGGCCTGGTCGTGCGCAGCGTCGGCCTGGTCCGCGCAACCGCGCGGATCACGCTCGCCAACCTCGCCTACAACATGCGCCGCCTGGTCTGGATCGAGGGGAGAGCCGCGCCCGCTTGATCGGGCATGGCGTCGGAAAAAACCCCGTAGCCTGCGCCGCAGAGCCCCGCAGAGCCTCGAAACCGGCACACTCGCAAGCGCGGCCGCCCCCAACGACCCTCAGCAGCATCCAGCCGGCCCGTTATTCGAGGTGTCCGCGGGGTTTGCGCGCCGGCGCTGTGTCGGCCATCCTCCGCGGCACAAGACGTCAACAGGGAGGACCATTCATGCTGAACCGCCGCCATCTGCTCGCCGCGCCCGTCGCACTCGCCGCCGCGCCGCTCGCGCGTCCGGCGATCGCGCAGGCCTGGCCCGCGCGCACCGTGCGCATCATCGTGCCCTGGCCGCCGGCGGGCTCCACCGACGTGCTCGTGCGCTTCTACGCCGAGCGGCTGCAAGCCATGCTCGGCCAGACCTTCGTGGTGGAGAACCGGCCCGGCGCGGGCGGCAATATCGGTGTCGATGCGGTCTCGAAATCAGCCCCCGACGGCTACACGATCGGCATCGCCTCGGTCGGGCATCTGTCGATCAACGAGTTCCTCTATGCGCGGCTGGCCTACGATCCGCACGCGCTGAAGCTGGTCGGCGTGGCATGGGAGCTGCCGAACTGCGCGGTCGTTCCAGCCGAGCACAACCCCTCGCGCACGCTCCAGGAGTTCATCGGCTGGGCGAAGGCGAAGCCGGACGGAATCACCTACGGCTCGCCCGGTGTGGGCACGACGCCGCACCTCTCCGGCGCGCTGTTCTGTGCCCGGGTCGGCATCCAGGGGACGCATGTGCCGTTCCGCGGCGCGGCGCAGGCGATCCCGGTCATGCTGGGCGGGCAGCTCGACTTCGCGCTCGACAATCTGACCAGCTACGTCCCGGTGATCCGTGAGGGACGGATGCGCGCGCTCGCCGTCACCTCGGCCGAGCGGGTGCCGACCATGGCGGAGGTGCCGACCATGGCCGAGGCCGGCGTTCCCGACTTCGTCGTCACCTCCTGGCAGAGCTTCTTCTTCCCGCCCGGCACGCCCGACGCGCCGATCCAGCGCATGAGCGCGGCGCTGAAGGAGATCAGCGAGGAGGAGGCGATGCGCAAGCGCTTCCTCGATGCCGGCGCCTCCATGGCCTGGTCCACGCCCGAGGAGGCAGCCGCGCGCGCCGCGCGCGAGCGGCCGATGTGGCGCGAGGCGGTTCAGATCTCGGGCGCGCGGGTGGAATAGGCCGCGCCCATCGGGTGGAGGCGGGTGGCGGCCCGCTCCACCGATCGGATCAGTCGGCGCGGATTCCCGCCTTCTGGATCACCTCGGCCCAGCGTGCGCGGTCGGCGGCGATGGTGGCGCGGAACTCCTCGGGGCTGCCGACGATGATCTCCATGCCCGACTCGGCCATCCGGTCCTGGAACGATTTCTGCGCCGCGACCTGCCGCAGGGCCGCGTTCCAGCGCGCGACGAGGTCTGGCGGCATCCCGCCCGGTCCGGCGACGCCGAACCAGTTGCGTATCTCGAACCCCGGCACGGTCTCCTTGATCAGCGGCAGGCCGGGGAAGAGCGGGCTCGCGCGCGGCGCGCCGAACGCGATCGGGCGCAGTCCGCCGCCGCGGATCTGGCCGAGGAACTCGGGCATGTTGCCGAACATCATGTCGGTCCGTCCGGCGACGATGTCGACGATCGCCGGCGCGCCGCCGCGATACGGCACGTGCAGCATGTCGACGCCGGCGAGCTGCTTGAACAGCTCGCCCGACAGATGCTGGCTCGTGCCGTTGCCAGACGAGGCGTAGGTGAGCTTGCCGGGATTCTGCTTCGCGTAGGCGACGAGTTCAGGGATGGTGCGGAACGGCGCCTGCGGGCTCGCGACCAGGATGTTGTACACGTTCGCGACATTGGCGATCGGCGTCAGGTCGCGATCGACATCGAAGGGCATGCGCACGCCCGGCATCACCGGCTGCACCGCGTGCATCGCCATGATCGCCAGCACCACCGTGTGGCCGTCGGGCGGCGCCTTGGCGACGTAGTCGGCCGCGATCATGCCGGAGGCACCGGTACGGTTCTCGACGATCACGCGCTGGCCGAAGATCGGCGTCAGGTGCTCGGCGAGCAGGCGGCTCAACAGGTCGCAGGTGCCGCCCGCCGGGAAGCCGCAGACGAAGCGGATCTCGCGCTCGGGGAAGGTCGCGTGGACCGGTGCGACGAGCCCGGCCGCGAGGATGCCGGCCAACAGGATGCGTCTGATCATCGTTGTCCTCCCTTGCGTTGGTGGTTGCGGTCACACGTAGCCGGGTCCCTCGATCGCGGGATGGGCGGCGATGAAGGCTTCGTCCACCTCGAGGCCGATCCCCGGCGCGTCGAGCGGCAACACGGTGCCGTCGGCGCGGATCGACCAGGGCGCTGTCACCATCCGGTCGCGGAACAGGTTGTTGCGCGAGATGTCGGCCTCGAAGTAGCCGGCATTGTCGATCGCGGCCAGCAGATGGATCGAGGCCGCCTGGTTGATCCCGGTCATCGAGCTGTGCGGATGGATCGGCAGCTTCCAGGCCGAGGCCATGTGGGCGATGCGCATCGTTTCGGTAACGCCGCCGCATTTGGAGAGGTCAGGTTGCAGGATGGTCAGCACGCGATCCTCGATCAGGCGATGGAACTCGAAGCGCGTGTAGTGGTTTTCGCCGGCGGCGAGGGGAACGCGCGCGAAGGATTTCGCCTCGGCGTAGCTGCGGTGGTCGTGCGCCGGGAACGGCTCCTCGAGCCAGGCGACACCGAGCCGCTCCATCGCCGGCATGGCCGCGCGCGCATCGGCGACCGCGTAGCCGGTATTCGCATCCGTCAGGATCATGAGATCATCGCCGAATGCGCGCCGCACCGCCTCGATCCGCGCGATGTCGCGCGACGGCGCGTCACCCACGCGCAGCTTCACCGCGCGGTAGCCCGCCTCGACATGCGGCCGCACCTCCTCGACCAGCGCGACCGGATCCTGGTAGCCGAGCGCGACCCCGCCGGCATAGGCCGGCACGGGCTTCACCGCGCCGCCGAGCAGGCGGCAGAGCGGCATGCCGGCGGCCTTGCCGCGGATGTCCCAGAGCGCCATGTCGATCCCGCTCATCGCCATGGCCGTGGCGGCGCCCATCCCGTGGCTGCCGAGCTGGAACTTGTAGAGGCGCGCCCATACGCCGACGCAGTCGGCCGCGTCCATGCCCTGGATCAGAGCGCGCAGCGTGGTGTTGATCAGATGTGCGATCGCGCCGTGCGCCCGGCCGTGATGGCTCTCGCCCCAGCCGACGAGGCCTTCGTCGGTGACGACCTTCACCACTACCGCATCGCGCTTCACCGCGGTGCCGATGCCGAGGCTGACGCGTTCCTTCTCCGGCACTGGAAACGACACCGGCCACGCCTGCACCGAGGCGATCTTCATTTCTGTCACTCCTCCCTCAGGCGGTCTTGAAGCTCGTCAGCACATCGCGGTCGATCTCGATGCCGATGCCCTGCAGGTCGGGCACGCGGACGATCCCATCGCGCTGGACGATCGGCTCGAAGGCGAGGCGGTCGCGCAGCGGGTTGGGCGTCTGCTCGAACTCCAGCATCGGCGGGATCGGCCGCCAGGCGGGTGGCTGGTCGGGCAGCGCGGCCAGGAACTGCACGGTCGCGGCAAGGCCGATGGCGCTGCCCCAGGCATGCGGCACGCATTCCACGCCGTGCGCCGAGGCGAGCGTCGCGATCTTCAGGCACTCGCTGAACCCGCCGGCGGCGCAGAGATCGGGCTGGACGATGTCCATCGCCTTCTCGGCGACGATGTCTCGGAACCCCCAGCGGGTGAACTCGTTCTCGCCGCCCGCGACCGCCATGTCGAGCGCGCGCGTCACCTCGACATAGCCCTTGCGGTCCTCCGGGCTGATCGGCTCCTCGAACCAGAGGATGTCGTGCTTCTCGAGCATCCGCCCGAGCCGGATCGCGTTCGGCACGCTGAAGCAATGGTTTGCGTCCACCGCCAGCAGGATGTCGGGGCCGATCGTCTTGCGCACGGCGGCGACACGCGCCGCATCGGCCTTCAGGTCGCCCACGCCGATCTTCATCTTGATCGCGCGGAAGCCCTGCGCCGCGTAGGCGCTCGCTTCCTCGACCGCCTCCTCGACCAGGCGGTCGGGATCGATGAAGTAGAGGCCCGTGGCATAGGCGAGCAGTTCGGTGCGATGCGCACCACCGATCAGCTTGTGGATGGGCTTGCCGAGCGCGCGGCCGATCACGTCCCAGAGCGCGATGTCGATCCCCGAGATGCCGGCGACCGACAATCCCGTCAGGCCGTAATCCTTCACCCGGTTGTAGAGGTCCTCCCAGACCGCGCCCACGTCGAAGGGATCGCGGCCGATCACGCGCGGGGCGAGCATGGTGTCGACGACGGCCTTCAGCGCCGCCGCCGGGCCGTAGCATTCGCCCCAGCCGACCACGCCCTCGTCGGTCTCGACCTCGACCAGGCAGGAGGCGCGTGTGGTGTACAGCCAGCCGCGCGCCGAGGTGAACGGCCGCTCGACCTTGCACGAGACGATATGCGTCCGGACCGCCGTGACCTTCACGGGGCTGTGTCCGTTCCGCCGCGGTTCGGCACCTGCCTCATCGCCGACCTCCCTGCCATCGCGCCATGACGGTGCGGCCGGTCTGCGCCGACCCTTTCGGCAGCGTGCCATCCTGCGCCCCGGCCGGTCAATCGACCGCGCCGGTGCAGGGAGCGCTCAGGGCCGGCGCAGCATCCGTCGCACGGCCTCTGCCTCCGCGCTGTCGGGGAGGCCGATGTCGCGCAGCAGATGCGGGTCGAGCCGCGCCAGGGCGCTGAGCGTCCGCCGCTCGACGTAGCGCCGGTGCAGCGCGTCGAGCAGTCGCCTCAAGGCCTCGAGCGCCGCGCGCGGCCGGGCGACGGCCAGGATCTGGACGGTCATGTTTCGCTGTTCCTCGGCACGCCGTGTCGGGCGGCGTGCGGTCGGACGGAGCATGACGGCGGCACGTTTCCATGCCATGTCCGGTCACCAGCGATCACGTTGCTCTTGTTTCAGCCGCGCCGCATCCTGCCACGTCGTGCAGGATCGCCTTGAAGCCCGCCCACACCCCGGCTACACGGCATACCCAAACAGGAACAGAACGATGCCGGACAAGCCCAGTGTCATCGTCGTCGACGACGAGCCTGATCTGCGCGAGGCGGTGTCCGACTATCTCGGCCAGCACGGCTTCGCCGTGCGCGCGGTGGGCGACGGTACGGCGTTCCGCGCCGCGGTCGGCCAGAGCCCGCCCGACATCGCCCTGCTCGACATCAGCCTGCCGGGCGAGGACGGGCTGTCGCTCGCGCGCTTCCTGCGCGGCGCGCAGGGCCAGACCGTCGGCATCATCATGGTCACCGCCGCCGGCGAGGTGGTCGATCGCGTCGTCGGCCTGGAGATCGGCGCCGACGACTATGTGGCCAAGCCCTTCGATCTGCGCGAGCTGCTCGCGCGTGTGCGCGCGACCTATCGCAAGGTGGAGGCGGCACGCGCCGCGGTCGTGCTTCCGGCCAAACCCGCCGAGCGCATTCCCTTCGGTGCCCTCACCGTCGACATCGCCGCGCGCAAGGTGCTCGACGAGGGCGGCGAGCCGATCGACCTGACCGCCATGGAATTCGATCTCGTGCTCGCCTTCGCCGAGCGGCCCGGACGCGTGCTGACACGCGCACAGCTCCTCGACATCGCCCACCCGGGCGGCAGCGACCCGTTCGACCGCTCGATCGACGTGCGCATCACGCGTCTGCGCCGCAAGATCGAGCGCAACGCCGCCGCGCCGACGCTGATCCGCACCGTGCGGGGTGCCGGCTACGTGTACGATGGCTGAGCACGACGTTTCGGCAGCGTCCGCGCTGCCGGAGATGAACGAGACGCTGTTCCGCAGCGTGCTCGACCGGACCCTGGCCCGCATCGCCTTCCTCGACCGCGACCGGATCCACCGCTACGTCAACCCGGAATACGCCTCGTTCATCGGCCTGCCGATCGAGGCGATCCTCGGCCGATCCGTCGCCGAGGTGCTCGGCGCGGCGGCGGCTGCCCAGCTTGGGCCGTTGGGTCGGCGGGCGCTCGCGGGCGAGACCGTGCGCTGGCTCGGCTGGCTCAGCTATCCGGGCGAACGGCGGCGCTATGTCGAGCGCGTCTATCATCCGGTGCCGGGGCCGGACGGGACGATCTGCGGCTATTTCACGATCGTCCGCGACTTCACCGACCTCAAGCGCCGCGAGGAGGAGCTCGCGCGCCGCACCGCCCAGCTCGAGGCGATCCTCGGCCACATCGCCGAGGGCGTGAACATCGTCGATGCCGAGGGACGCGTGGTGCTCGCGAACGAGGGGTTCCTCAGGATGTACGGCTATCCGACGGAACTCGGGGTACCTGGCACGCCGCTCGCTGCGTTCGTGCGCTACCGGCTGAACCAGGGCGCCTACTACGCGCACGAGAACCCGGCCGAGGACCGCGAGGCCCTGGTCGAGAGCCGGGTGGCGGCGCTGATGTCCGCCGGGAACGAGACGGTCGAGGAACAGCGCCCCGACGGCCGGACCTTCGAGGTGCGTCGCCGCCGCCTGCCGGATGGCGGACTGCTCTCGACCTATACCGACGTCACCGCGGTGCGCGAGGCCGAGCGCGAGGTGCGCGCGCAGCGCGAGGCCGTGCGTCAGTCGGAACGACTGTCCGCGCTCGGCTCCTTGCTGGCCGGGGTCGCGCACGAGCTGAACAACCCGCTCTCGATCGTGGTCGCCCATGCGACCCTGCTCGAGGACATGGCCGGCTCCGATCCGGCGCTCGTCGCGCGGACGCAGAAGATCCGCAGCGCGGCCGACCGCTGCGCGCGGATCGTGCAGACCTTTCTCGGCCTCGCCCGCCGCCGCCCGCCCGAGCGCAAACCGCTGCGCATCGTCGAGGTGGTCGAGGCCGCGTTCGATCTGGTGGGCTACACCCTGCGCAGCGCCGGCGTGACGATCACGCGGGATCTGCCGGCCGACCTGCCCCCGATCTCGGCCGATGCCGACCAGCTCGTGCAGGTGATGATCAACCTGCTGACCAATGCGCATCAGGCGCTGCTGACGCGGGCGCATCCGCGTCTGCTCGCGATCAGCGGGCACGCGCGCGAGGACGGAGGCATTGTCCTGACCGTTGCCGACAACGGCCCTGGGGTCCCGCCCGAGGTGCGCGAGCGCGTGTTCGACCCCTTCTTCACGACCAAGCCCGAGGGCGTGGGCACCGGCGTCGGGCTCTCGCTCTGCCGCAGCATCGTGACCGCGCATGGCGGCGTGATCGCGCTCGCGGAGACGCCGGGCGGCGGCGCGACGATCCGGATCGTGCTGCCGCCGGGTCCTCGCGCGCCCGAGGCGGCATCCGACCAGACGGAACGGCCCGCGCTGGTGGCGCGACGGCTGCGCAGCGCCCTGGTGGTCGACGACGAGCCCGAGGTCGGCGCCGTGCTCGCCGAGATCCTGCGCACCGACGGCATGCTGGTCGACACCGCGTCCGACGGCGCGGGCGCGCAGGCGATGCTGGCCGAGCGCGCGGTCGATCTGATCGTCACCGATCTGCGCATGCCCGGCGTGGACGGCATGGCGCTGCACCGCTGGCTCGTCGAGACGCGCCCGGAGCTCGCTAGGCGCGTGGTCTTTGTCACCGGCGACCGGATCACCACCGCGATCGACATCGCCCTGCGCGAGACCGGCCGGCCGGTGCTCGCCAAGCCGTTCACGCCTGCCGATGTGCGTCGCGTCGTCCGCGAGGTCGTGGACGAAGGTTGAGCGGCGTCAGGCCGCCGTCTTCCACATTCGCCGGTAGCGCAGGTCCGCGCCGTCGAGTGCTGCGACCGCCATCTCGTTCGCGACATAACCGAGCCGCTGGTAGAAACTGACGGCATTCAGCGCCGCCGGCACGAGGATCCGCCGCCGTCCGGCGGCCGCGATCAGCGCCTCGACGGCGCCGACCAGCCGCGCCCCGAGCCCGCGCCCATGAAGGTCCGGATGCACGAACACGGCGCGCACGGCCGCCGCCTGGTCAGGCTCGTCGAGCGGCTCCCAGCCGGCGCCGCCGGCCAGCCGGGCACCGATCTCGGCGACCAGATAGCGCCCGGACGCGACCAGCTCCTGCATCCCCGCCGCCGGCAGGCGCGCCCAGGCGTCGCGCGCCTCGGCGCTGTAGGTGCGCGGGTTGATGGCAGCGATCGCGGCGCGCTGGAACGCGAGGATGCCCTTGAGGTCATCGGCACGCGCCGGGCGAATGAGACGGTTGTCGGTCATGGCGGCGATCTCCTGCAATGTCGCGCCCGGGAACATCGCGGCCCTCCGTTTCATCGGGATTTCGCGGATCCGCGTCTTCGATTGCAGTCGTGTCCGATCCCGTGAGGCGTGGATTGCTCGCGCCCCGGTGGCCGGATAGGGTGCCCGAAACACATCGCTCTCCCCAGGAGGTCCTCCCATGTCCACGTCCCGCAGGTCGCTGCTCGCGGCTGCCGCGTTGCTGCCCGCTGCGCTCACACTTCGCCCAGCGGTCGCACAGCAGCGCTTCGAGTCGATCTTCATGTTCATCCCCGCCGGCCCGGGCGGCGGGTGGGACGGCACGGGCCGGGCGATCGAGCAGGCGGCGCGCGCGGCCGGACTCGTCGGCAGCTTCCAGTTCGAGAATGTGGGCGGCGCGGGCGGCATGGTGGGCCTACCGCGCTTCGTGAACCAGCGGCGCAACCAGCCAAATGCCCTGATGGTTGGCGGCAGCGTGATGGTCGGCGCCGGCATCACCAACAAGAGCCCGATCACGATCGCCAATGTGCAGCCCATCGCCCGCCTGACGGAGGAGGCGGGCGTGATCGTGGTGCCCGCCACCTCGGACATCCGGACATGGCAAGACCTCGAGGCGAAGCTGAAGGCCAACCCGGGCGGCGTACCGGTCGGCGGCGGCTCGGCCGGCGGTACCGACCACATCCTGCTCGGACTGATCCTTAAGGCGCTCGGCCGCAACCCGCGCGAGGCGTCCTACGTCGCCTTCGCCGGCGGCGGGCCGGCGAACGCTGCCATCCTGGGCGGCCAGGTCAGCGCCGGGATCAGCGGCTACTCCGAGTTCGCCGAGCAGATCAAGGCGGGGCGGATGCGCGCGCTCGCGACGAGCGGCGAACGGCGCATCGAGGGCACGGACATCCCGACGCTGAAGGAACTGGGGCTGGACGTCACGGCCGCGAACTGGCGCGGCGTGTTCGCCGGGCCCGGCATCACCGCCGCGCAGCGCCAGGCGCTGATCGATCTCATGGTTGCCGTGCACGCCACGCCGCAATGGAAGGAGACCCTGCGCGCGCGCGTCTGGGCGGACGCCTTCCTCACCGGCGATGCGTTCGCCGAATATCTCAAGCGCGACATCACCGCGACCGAGAGCGTTCTCAAGGATCTCGGGCTGGCCTGACGGCCGTGCGCTCCCGTCCCAGGGCAGGCGAGGTTGCGGTCGCCGGCTGCCTGGTCGCGCTCGCGGTGCTGTCGATCTGGCAGACCGCGGTCATCCCGGTCTCGCCGATCTACGCCCGCGTGGGCCCGACGCTGTTCCCATGGATCGCGTCGGCGGGTCTCCTGGCGTTGTCGCTGGTCCTGCTGGCGCAGGCCTTGCGCGGCGGGTTCGCGGGTGTCGGGGCTCAGCTCCCGGTCGACTGGGGCAGCCTCGCGTGGGTGGCGGCCGGGCTTGCCGCGAATGTCGCCTTCATCGGCACGCTCGGCTTCGTCTTCGCCGCAACCGCGATGTTCGTCTGCGTTGCCCGGGGGTTCGGCAGCACCCGTCCCGGTCGCGACGCGCTGATCGGCGCGGTCGTGGCGCTGACGTCGTATCTCGGCTTCGAGAAGCTGCTCGGCGTGAACATCGGCGCCGGCATTCTGGAGGGGATCATCTAACCGCGATGGAAACGCTGACGGCGCTGGCCGGCGGCTTCGCGACCGCGCTCACGCCGACGCATCTGCTGTTCGCCTTCGCAGGCTGCTTCCTCGGCACCGCGGTTGGTGTCCTGCCGGGGATTGGTCCCGCCCTGACGGTTGCACTTCTGCTGCCGATCACCTTCCAGGTGCCGGCGACCTCAGCCTTCATCCTGTTCGCCGGCGTCTATTACGGTGCGATGTATGGCGGCTCGACCACGTCGATCCTGCTCAACACGCCGGGCGAGAGCGCAACCATCATCACGGCGCTGGAGGGGTTCCAGATGGCGCGGCGCGGCCGCGCGGGACCGGCGCTTGCGACGGCTGCGATCGGCAGCTTCGTCGCCGGCACGATCGCGACGATTGCGCTGACCTTCTTCGCGCCGATCGTGGTCGAGCTCGCGCTGCGGCTCGGGCCGGCGGAGTATTTCAGCCTGATGGTGATCGCCTTCGTCGCGGTCTCGTCTGTGCTGGGCGCTTCGGTTCTGCGCGGGCTGACGACGCTGTTCCTGGGCCTCTTGCTGGGGGTCGTGGGGGTGGACCTGCAGACCGGCCAGCCGCGCTTCACCTTCGGCATGATCGAGTTCCTCGACGGGATCGAGGTGACGATCGTCGCGGTCGGGCTGTTCGCGGTGGCGGAGACGCTGCACCTCGCGACGCGGCGCAAGCACGGCGAGGACGAGATCCTGCCGCTCTCCGGCTCGCTTTGGCTCTCGCGCGAGGACTGGGCGCGCTCCTGGAAGCCCTGGCTCCGTGGCGCCTGCATCGGCTTCCCGTTCGGTGCGATCCCGGCGGGCGGATCGGAACTGCCGACCTTCCTGTCCTACTTCATGGAGAAGAAGCTCTCGCGTCAGCCGCAGCAATTCGGCCAGGGTGCGATCGAGGGCGTGGCCGGGCCCGAGGCCGCCAACAACGCCGCCGCTGCCGGCGTTCTCATGCCGATGCTCACCCTTGGCCTGCCGACCAGCGTCACGGCCGCGATCATGCTGTCGGCATTCCAATCCTACGGCATCCAGCCGGGGCCGCTCCTGTTCGTGAACCAGGCCGAGCTGATCTGGGGCCTGATCGCCAGCCTCTATGTCGGCAACCTGATGCTGCTGGTGCTGAACCTGCCGCTGATCGGGCTTTGGGTGAGGATCCTGAAGATCCCGCAACCGCAACTCTATGCCGGCATCCTGGTGTTCGCGACGATCGGCGCGTACGGCGTGTCGAACTCGGTGATCGACCTGTTGGTGATGTATGCGGTCGGGGTGGTCGGAATGCTGATGAAGCGCTACGACTTTCCGGTGGCGCCCGCCGTGATTGGCATGATCCTCGGGCCTCTTGCCGAACAGGCATTCCGTCAGGCGTTGACGATCAGCCAGGGCGACTGGACGACCTTCGTGACGCGCCCGATCTCTGCGGTCTTTCTGACCATCGCGTTGGCGCTCGCCGGCGGGCCCGCGGTCTGGCGGGCGGTTGTCATGACCCGCCGGGCGTCTGCCTGATCCTCGCCACGTTCGCGCGGCAGACCCTGCGCTGATGTGGTTTCGCCGCCTCGCCTACCTCGCTCTCGTGCTGGCCTGCTGCGCGATCCCGCTCGCGCTGCTGTGGCGCGCGCTCGGCGCCGGCGGCTGGACCGTCGCCGAGGCGCTGATCTGGGTCCTCGCCGCCGCGGTCAGCCCCTGGATCGCGACGCTCGGCGGCTCGGCGATCGTCGGCTTCGCCGTGCTCATGGCCGGGCGCGACCCGTTGCGCGTGGTCTGGCCCGATGCGCGCTTCGATCCCGACGCGACGTTGACGCTGCGCACCGCGCTTTTGGTCTGTATCCGCAACGAGGACACCGAAGCGGTGCTCGCGCGCGTCGGGCCGCTGCTCGCGGCCCTCGATGCGCGCGGCGTGGGGGATCGCTTCGCCCTGTTCGTGCTTTCCGACACGCAGGATCGGGATCTCGCGGCGACGGAGGCCGAGGCGGTCGAGGCGTTCCGTGCCGGCCTCGCGCACCCGCAGCGTCTGCACTACCGCCGGCGCGAGTCCAACGAGGGCTTCAAGGCCGGCAACGTGATGGAGTTCGTGCAGAACCGCAGCGCCGGCTTCGAGGCGATGATCACCCTCGATGCCGACAGCGTCATGACGGCCGAGTGCGTGCTCAGGCTCGCGCGCCTGATGCAGCAGAACCCGACCGTGGCGCTGATCCAGACCCTGATCGTCGCGCAGCCGACCGCTGCCGTGTTCCCGCGGCTCTTTCAGTTCGGCATGCGCCACGGGATGCGCGCTTACGCCGCCGGGATCGCCTGGTGGCAGGGGCCGGACGGGCCGTACTGGGGCCACAACGCCATCATCCGCATCGCCCCGTTCCGCGACCACGCGGAGCTTCCCGTGCTGCCGAACGGAGCGCGCATCCTCAGCCACGACCAGGTGGAGGCGGCGCTGCTGCGCGGCGCCGGGTGGGAGGTGCGGCTCGATCCCCTGGAGCAGGGCTCCTACGAGGCGAACCCGCCCAGCTTGCTCGAGTTCATGCGCCGCGATGTGCGCTGGATGGCGGGCAATCTCCAGTATTTCGCGCTGCTGCGCCTGCCCGTGTTCTCGTGGATGGGCCGCATCCAGCTCGTCCTCGCCATCCTGCTGTTCCTCTGGTCGCCGATCGTGGCGGCGATGGCGGTGGCTGCGTTGGTCAACGCGCTCGATGCCGATCCGCGCGCGGTGGTCGATGCCGGCTCGGGGGTCGCGGCGACCATCCTGTTCGCCCTGCTGTTCTTCGCGCCGAAGCTGCTGGGCGCGCTCGAGGTGGCGCTCAAGCCGGCGGCGCGCGCGGCCTGGGGCGGTGGGGGGCGCTTCGCCGCGGGGGTCGCGGTCGAGTTCGTGTTCTATCTGCTTCTGGTGCCGATCTCGGCGCTGAACCAGACGGTGGAGATGGCGGCGATGGCGCTCGGGCGGCGCGTCGGCTGGGCGCCGCAGCGGCGCGAGGACCGCCGCGTGCCGGTGGGCGTCGCGCTCCGCGCGCTGTGGTGGCACACGCTTGCGGGCGTGGCCCTGCTCGTGGGTTTCGCGCTCGCCGGCTGGACCGCGTTCCTCTGGGCGCTGCCGCTGCTCGCAGGGGCGGTGCTGGCGGCGCCCTATTGCGTGCTCACCGCCGACCCCGCCCTCGGTGTGCGCCTGGTGCGCGCAGGGATCGGCGCGATCCCCGAGGAGCACGACCCCGCCTCGCCCTTCCCGAAACTGCTCAGCCCGCAAGCGCGCGCGGCGTGAGGCTCGCGTAGATGTCGCCGCTGTTGGCCTCGATCGGCAGCCCCTCGATCCAGGCGCGCATCGTTGCCGCACCGACCGCGCCGGGCAGGGCGAAGCGCAGGCTCTCGCCGAGCGAGGCATTGAAGTCGCGATAGCCGAGCGCGGCGAGACGGGCGAGCGCCGCCTGCGCGACGTCGCGCTGGATCGTGGTGAACTCGAAGCTGAGCGCCGCCACCGGCCGATGCAGCCCGGCCAGCACCTCCGCCTCCAGCCCCTCGACATCGATCTTGATGAAGTCCGGCGTGCCGTGGCGGTCGACCAGCGCAGCAAGGGTCGTCCCTTGCACGGCGAGGCGGCGCGTCCAGCGCTGGCCCTGCCAGCCCGGGGCGTCCGCGGCCGCGCGCAGGAACGCGGCGGAGGCCGTGCTCACAGTCGGGTTGGCGTCGTTCACATGCAGCACGACCCGACCCGGCCGGGCGCCCACCGCCTGCGGGACAAGGGTGACGGCCGGATCCGTGCCGAAACGGCGGCGCAGGAAGCGCGCGAGCACGGGCTGCGGCTCCACCGCGACGACGCGCGCGCCGAGCCGGCGGAAACAGGCGGTACGGTCGCCGACATGCGCGCCGACATCGAAGGCGAGGCTCGCCGGACGGACGAAGCGGCGGTACCAGCGATCGAGTGCCGCGCGCCGCTGCGCGTTCCCCCAGTAGATCGCGACCGAGCGCGCGATCGCGGCCGGCGTCGTCACCGGAACGTGAGCGCCGCCCCGCCGGCCTCGGCAGGCGGCACCAGGAACCCGTCCGCGGTCTCGCGCCCGGCCGCGCCGGCGATGCGCCGGATCGCGGCTCCGCCGTCATCGGTGCGGATCGTCACCCCCGCGATGAAGGGCAGGCTGGGGGCGACCACGCCCGGATAGGGCTCGCCCGAGGTGAAGCGGACCCTGCCCCGCGGCAGCGAGATCACGAGCCCGTCCGCGACGGGGGTCGCCGCGACGCCGACAAGCCGCGCGAAGCGGTCGGCCGAGGCGGCCGGGTCGGCGACCACCAAGGCGACCTCCTCCAGCGCGACGGCATGGTTCGGATGATCGAGGAGGTGCGGTTGCCAAAGGAGTTCGGGCGTGAGGTGGCGGATCAACTGGATGCGCCCCTCCGGTGCTTCCGGCATCGGCAGCCGGGCGAAGCGCGCGGTCGCGGTCCCGCCCTGGGCCTCGATCGGGCGTTCCAGCCACGCCACGCCCGGGATCGCGATGCCGGCCTCGCGCAGCCGCGCGAGTTCCGCCTCCGGATCCTCGATCTCGAAGGCGATGATGTGCAGACCGTGATAGCGCGCGAGGAACCGGTCGAGCGTGTTGGAGGGCAGGGCCGGATCGATCAGCGCGATCAGTTCGAGATAGCCCTCGCGCAGCATCGCGCAGTGGTTGCCGGTGCCGATCGGCCGGACGACGAGATCGGATCCCGGCGCATGGTGCTGGGCCCGCGGCGTCAGGCGGAACCCGAGCCGCTCATAGGCGATGCGAAGCGCGTCGAGATCGGGGCCGGCGATGCCGACATGGTCGAGGGCGGAGGCGCTCATGCCGGCACCGTGAAGTACTTGGGGGTTTTCCAGGCGTCGGGCTCGGCCGCGGCCTCGGCGAACCAGCGCCGCATCAGCGGGTGCGCCTGCACCGCCTCGACATAGGCCCAGGACTCCGCGGCGAGCTCGGGGCGCCAGGTGGTGAAGCGCGTGGTCACCGGGGCGTACATCGCGTCAGCCAGCGTGAAGTCGGCGCCGAACAGATACGGCCCGCCCTCGCCGAAGCGCATGCGGGTGTCGCGCCAGAGCGCCTCGATGCGGGCGATGTCGGCCAGGGCCTCGGGCGTGCGCTGCCTGCCCGCGGCGCGGGCGGCGAAGGCGGGATCGATGTTCATCCACATCGCGCTCCGCAGGCCGCGGAACCCGGCATGCATCTCGGCGGCGATCGCGCGCGCATGCGCCCGCGCGCGGCGCTCGGTCGGCCACAGCCCGGGGGCCAGCTCGGCGCAGTACTCGGCGATCGCGATGCTCTCCCACACCAGCGCCCCCTTGTGCGCGAGGCACGGCACGGTGCCGCCGGGCGAGACCGCGCGGATGCGCGCCGCCGAGTCGGGCTGGTCGAGACCGATCACCATCTCCGCGACATCGAGCCCGGCCAGATGCACCGCGAGCCAGCCGCGCAGCGACCACGACGACAGCATCTTCGTGCCGATCCAGAGCGTTCCGTCTGCCATCCACCTGTTCCCACGTTGAGCGACGCGGCGGACGGTGCCACGCTCGCGCCATGTCCGCCATCCCGCCCCCGCCGGAGGACAGGCTCGGCGCCTTCGTCCCCGGGCTCGATTGCCGCCGTCCGCCGACCGGCGATGGCCCGCTCGCGGGGCTGACGCTCGCGGTGAAGGACCTGTTCGATATCGAGGGCGCGCCGACCGCGGGCTCCACGCCGGACTGGCCAAGCGCGCGCGCGCCCGCGAAGTCCGATGCCTGGGCGGTGGCGGCGCTGCGCGCGGCCGGCGCGGCGGTGATCGGCAAGACCATCACCGACGAGGTGAGCCGCGGCCTGATGGGGGAGAACCGCCACTACGGCATCCCGGTGAATCCGCGCGCGCCGGGCCGCGTGCCGGGCGGGTCGTCGTCCGGCTCGGCCGCCGCGGTGGCCGGCGGCCTCGCCGACATCGCCCTCGGCACGGACACCGGCGGGTCGCTGCGCGTGCCCGCCTCGTTCTGCGGCCTCTACGGCATGCGGCCGAGTGTGGGCGCGATCCCGATGGACGGTGTGATCCCGCAATCGCCGCTGTTCGACACGGTCGGCTGGTTCGCGCGCGATGCCGCCACCTTCGCGCGCGTGGGCGAGGTGCTCCTGCGCCGCCCGCCCGCCGCACACCCGCCGGCGCGGCTGCTGATCGCCGAGGATGCCTTCGCCTTCGCCGACGGTGCGGTCGCCGCCGCGCTGCGGGCGCCGCTCGAGCGCATCGCCGCGGCGATCGGACGGGTCGAGCGGATCGACGTCGCGCCCGAGGGGCTGGGGCCGCTGTTCGCCAATCACGGCACGCTGCAGGCGCGCGAGGCCTACGACACCTTCGCGCCCTGGCTCGATGCCGAGAACCCGCGTCTCGCCTGGGAGGTGGCCGCCGGGTTTGCCGGCGGTGCGGCGATCGCGCGCGACCGGCGCGGCCCGGCGATGGAGCGCCGCCGCCGTCATGCCGCGCGGCTTGCCACGCTGTGCGGCGCGGACGGCGTGATCGCGATCCCGACCACGCCGTTCCCGGCGCCACCGCGCGACCTGCCGCGCCGGCTCATGTGGCCGCTCAGGACGCGCGCCGGCACACTCACCTGCATCGCGGGCTCCGCGCAGGCGCCGCAGGTGAGCCTGCCGCTCGCCGAGGTGGACGGCCTGCCGGTCGGGCTCTCGCTGATCGCCGCGCCGGGCAACGACGCCCTGCTGCTGCGCGCGGCGCTCGCCTTCGGTTGAGGCGCTTGCCCGGCCGGAACGCCGGTGCCACCTTGCCCCGCCTCGGCCAAGGAGGGCCCCGATGAACGTCACGCTCCGCCCGAACAATCTCGACGCCTTCTGGATGCCCTACACGGCGAACCGCGCCTACAAGGCGACGCCGCGCCTCCTCGCGCGGGCCGAGGGCGTGCACTACTACACGCCCGAGGGCCGCGAGGTGCTCGACGGCACGGCCGGGCTCTGGTGCGTCAACGCCGGTCATGGCCGCCGCGAGATCGCCGAGGCGATCAAGCGCCAGGCCGACGAGATGGACTTCGCGCCCACCTTCCAGATGGGCCACCCGATCGCCTTCGAGGCGGCCGCCGTGCTGGCCGAGTTCCTGCCCGACGGGATCGACCGGGTGTTCTGGACCAACTCCGGCAGCGAGGCGGCCGATACCGCGCTGAAGATGGCGCTCGCCTATCACCGCGCGCGCGGCGAGGGGCAGCGCGTGCGCCTGATCGGGCGCGAGCGCGGCTATCACGGCTGCGGCTTCGGCGGCATGAGCGTGGGCGGCATCGTCGCCAATCGCCGCCAGTTCGGCGCGCAGCTGCCGTTCGTCGATCACCTGCCCCACACCCACGCGCCCCAGCATCAGGCGTTCAGCCGCGGCGAGCCCGAGTGGGGGGCGCATCTCGCGGATGCGCTGGAGGACCTCGTCAAGCTGCACGGCGACACCATCGCCGCCGTGATCGTCGAGCCGGTCGCGGGCTCCACCGGCGTGCTGGTGCCACCCAAGGGGTATCTCAGGCGGCTGCGCGAGCTCTGCACGAAGCACGGTATCCTGCTGATCTTCGACGAGGTGATCACGGGCTTCTCGCGCCTGGGCTCGGGCTTCGCCGCTGACCATTTCGGCGTCGTGCCGGACATCATGACCATGGCGAAGGGGCTGACCAACGCCGCCGTGCCGATGGGCGCGGTCGCCTGCGCCGACGCGGTGTACGACACGGTGGTGAACGGCGTGCCGGGCGGGATCGAGTTCTTCCACGGCTACACCTATTCCGGCCATCCGCTCGCCTGCGCGGCCGCGATCGCGGCGATCCGCATCCACCGCGAGGAGGATCTCGCCGGGCGCGTGCGCGACCTTCAGCCCTATTGGCAGGAGGCGGTGCACGGCCTCGGCGGCTCCACGGGCGTGGTGGATGTGCGTGACATCGGCCTGATCGCCGGCATCGAGCTCCAGCCGCGCGAGGGCCGCCCGACCGAGCGCGCGATGAAGGTGTTCCATCGCTGCTTCGACGACGGGCTGCTGGTGCGCGTCACCGGCGACATCGTGGCACTCTCGCCGCCGCTGACGATCGAGCGGGCGCATGTCGATCGGATCACCGAGACGCTCGACCGGGCGATCCGCGCGGAGCCGGCCTGAGCGCCGTCCGCCGGCGCGCCGCATGACCGCGCTGCTCCGCTCCTTCACCGATGCGCTGTGGCGCTGGCGGCTGGGCGTGCTCGTGCTGGCGCTGCTGGCGGGTTTCGCCGCCTTCGGCCTGAACGTGTACCGCGAGCGCGCGGTCCAGCCCCTGATCCTGCGGGCGATGGACCTCGCCCCGCGTCTGACGACGCATCTCTGGCTTGCGCAGGCGCAACTGCACGCCACCGCGCTCGAGACGCGCGCGGGGGGCCCGCCCGCCGTGTTGCGCCAGCGCTACGAGGCGTTCGTCACCACCATCCAGTCGCTGCAGAGCGGCGAGGGCCGCGCCCTGCTGAGCGACCTGCCACGCTTCGGCGCCACGCTCGACCGCCTGCTGGCCTTCCAGGCGCGCGTCGATGACCGGATCGGCCCGTCGGTCGACATGCCGGCCTCGATCGCGACCGACATGCCGCCCGCGGCCGTCGAGGAGATGCTGAACCTGCTGCCGCAACTGCGCGAACCGCTCTCCGAACTCGCGGCCTCGGCCGCGGCCGCCCAGCGCCTCGAGATCGTGCGGCTGACACGCGTGGTCCGGATCGCGGATCGGCTGCAGCTGGTCGCCGCCGGTCTAGCCCTTGCGCTCGTGCTGCTGCTCGCCGCGGCGATGGCGGCGCATCGTCGGCAGGCACTGCTGCCCCAGGCCATCCCGCCTCCGGCGTCCGTCCCGTCAGCGCCTTCCGCGCGCATCGGTCCGGCGATGCTGGCGGCGATGGCGCGCGACGTCGCCGCACCGCTGCACCGCATCGCCGGCACGTTCGGTCTGATCCTGGAACAGCCAGGGCTCGAATCGTCGCATCTCCGTGCCGTGCGGGCGGCCCGCGATGCGGCCGACGACATGCTCGCGACCACCGAGGTCGTGCTCGACGCCGCCGCCCTCGCGGACGGCCGCGCGGCCCCCGCCGAGGTGCCGTTCGCGGCCGAGGATGCGCTCGCCCGGGCGATCCGCGGGCTGGAGGGCCGGATCGCCGAGATGGGCGGGCGCGTGATGCTCTCGCGCGATCCGTCCGTGCCGGCGAACTGGGTCGGCGACGGGGCGCGTCTGGCCACGCTGGTGCGCATGCTGGTGCTGCGCTGCCTGCCGCTCCGTCCGGGGGGCGCGCTCCTGCTGCGGGTCACCCAGGAGGCGGGGGGGCTCGGCATCGAGGTCGGCGATCCGGCCGCCGCGACGATGGCTGTCGAGGCGTTCGAGCCGGTCGATCTGCGCGAGGTCTGGCCGGGCGAGGATCTCGCCGAGGGCCTGGCCGCGGCCGCGGCCTACACGGAGGCGCTGGGCGGGCGGATGCTGCGGCTGCGCGCCGGCGGCGGGCGGAGCGAGACCATCCGCTGCTTCCTGCCCTTCCTGCCTGCCGCCGCGGAGGCGACGGAGCGCGCCGCGCGGGCCGCGATCGTATCCAACCCGCTGCACGTGCTCGCGGTGGATGATGTGCCGACCAACCGTCGGCTGATCGCGGCGATGCTCGAACGGCACGGCCACAGCTGCGATGTCGCCGCCGACGCGCGCGAGGCGCTGCGCATGATCCGCGCCACCAGCTACGACGCGGTGCTGATGGACATCCAGATGCCGGCGATCGACGGCCTGGAGGCGACGCGCATGATCCGCGCCCTGCCGCCGCCCGCCGGCCAGGTGCCGGTGATCGCCGTGACGGCGCATGTGCTGCCCGAACAGCGCGCGGCGTTCCTCGCGGCTGGCATGGCGGCGGTGATCGAGAAGCCGGTCGCCACCAGCGAGCTGCTCGCCGCGCTGGCGCGTGCCCTGCCGGGCCGGCGCGGGCCTCTCGCCCCCCGCGACGACGAGAAGGAGCCGGTGATCGATCAGCAGACGCTCGCGCTGGTGCGCTCGACGCTGGCGCCGGCCGATTTCGGTCGCCTGGTCGAACGCCAGATCGGTGCCGGCGCGGCGGCGATGGCACGGGCGGAGTCGGCCGCCGCACAGGGCGACATGGTCGCTTTCGAAGAGGCGCTGCGCGACCTCGCCGGCGCCTATGAGGGGCTGGGCGCGAACCGGGTGGCGGCTACCGCCGCCGCGGTGATCGAGCGCCGGGCGGATCTTGACGCCCTGCGCCGGACGGTGGGCGAGGCGGCGGCACAGCTCCGCCGGCGCCGCGCCGAGGCGCCCGTGCGCTGAGCGCGCGGCTCGCGCGCGTCTGATCGGCTTCGGGCCTTGTCGGTCCGCCGTGGGGACCCTTATCGCCGTCCAGCAGGCCGCCGCCTGCATCCCGACCCGAGGAGACCCGATCGTGCCCGCGACGCGCGACACGGCGATGCTGCTCGAACGCCTTGCGAGTCGCTGGGCCGACACCCCCGCGGTGACGGTCGGGGCGATCCTGTCGGGCCTCGGCTCGGGCGGATTCGCGCTTGCGATCCTGTTGTTTGCGCTGCCCAACGGCATCCCCGGTCCGCCGCTGCCGGGGATGTCCACCGCACTCGGCCTGCCGATCGCCCTGCTCGCCGCGCAGCTCATGCTCGGCGCGCGCCGACCGCAACTCCCGCAGCTGCTCGCGCGGCGCAGCATTCCCGGAGCCGCCCTGGCGCTCACGCTCGCCAAGGCTGCCCCGGTCTTCCGGCGCATCGGTAGCGTCGTGCGCCCGCGGCTCGTGGCGCTGACCGGCCGATGGGGCCGCCGGGCCGCAGGCGCCCTCGCCGTTCTGCTCGCGCTCGCGCTCGCTCTGCCGATCCCGTTCGGCAATCTGCCGCCGGCCTGGGCGCTGATCCTGCTTGCCCTGGCGATGCTGCAGCGCGACGGCGTCGTCATGCTCGCGGCCCTCGGCCTGGGCGTCGCCGCCCTGGCCTGGAACGCGACCGTGGTCTGGGCACTGCTCGCCGCCGGCGAGGCCGCCCTGTATGTCCCACGGGGCTGGATGCCCGAATGGTTGGCCGGGTCGCCTGGCTGACCCTATATCCTGATACCTTGCAGACCTGTCCCCCAAAGGGAGACCTCGACCCCATGCCGACCAATGCCGGCACCGATCCGGCCGCGCCCGTCCCCGTCACCGTGCTGACCGGCTATCTCGGCGCCGGCAAGACCACGCTGCTGAACCGCATCCTGTCGGAGCAGCACGGCAAGCGCATCGCCGTCGTGATCAACGAGTTCGGCGAGCTCGGCGTGGACAACGACCTCGTGATCGACGCCGACGAGGAAGTGTTCGAGATGAACAACGGCTGCATCTGCTGCACCGTGCGGGGCGACCTGATCCGCATTCTTGGCGGCCTGATGAAGCGGCGCGACCGCTTCGATTCCATCATCATCGAGACGACCGGACTCGCCGACCCAGCACCCGTGGCGCAGACCTTCTTCGTCGACGAGGACGTGCGGTCCAGGACGAGGCTCGACGCGATCGTCACCGTGGTGGACGCGAAGCACCTGCCGGCGCGGCTCGCGGACTCGCCCGAGGCCGAGGAGCAGATCGCCTTCGCCGACGTGATCGTGCTGAACAAGACCGACCTCGTGACCGCGGAGGAGCTGGCCGCCGTCGAGGACGCGATCCGCGCAATCAATCCCTACGCGACCATCCACCGCGCCGAGCGGGCCGCCGTGCCGCTGGACGCCGTGCTGGACCGCAACGCCTTCGACCTCAACCGAATCCTGGCGAACGAACCCGGCTTCCTCACCGAGACGGACCACGAGCACGACGAGCACGTCGCCTCGATCAGCGTCGCCATCCGCGGGGAGGTCGATCCCGAGAAGTTCAACGCCTGGATCACCGAGCTTCTGGCGCAGAAGGGGCCGGATCTGCTGCGCACCAAGGGGATCCTCGCCTACCCCGGCGAGGACCGCCGCTTCGCCTTCCAGGCCGTGCACATGATCGCCGACGGCGACTTCATCGGCCCCTGGAAGGATGGTGAGGAGCGCGTCTCGAAGATCGTCTTCATCGGCCGCAACCTGAGCCGGCCCGTGCTGCGCAAGGGCTTCGAGGCCTGCAAGGCGTGAGCGAGGAAAAAACAGGCGGGGGGGCAACGCTTGCCCCCCCGCTCCCCCCCGCAGCCAGCTTCCTGCTCGACACGCGCGGCACCACCCATGCGTTCGACGCCTTCGTCGTCGCAGCCGCGTTCGAGATCGACAGCCGTCTGGCGGCCTTCGCTCTCGGCGACGGCACTGTTCGCATCGCCCCACTCTCCGACCCGAAGACCGCCATCACCGTGGAAACCCACGAGGGCGCCTGTCTCGCGCTCTGTGCGGACGCGGTTTCGGGCGGGTTCCTCTCCGGCGGCGATGACGGCCAGCTCCGCCGTGTCGAGCCGGGGCGCGCACGCACGCTCGCAGCCTGGCCGGGCAAATGGGTCGAGCACGTGCTGGCCCACCCGGGCAAGGGCGCCTGGCGCGCCGCCGCGGCCGGCAAGGCCGTGCATCTGTTCGACGCCGCCGGCACCGCGCTGAAGACGCTCGCGCATCCGAGCTCCGCCACCGGCCTCGCCACCGACGCCAAGGGCCGCCGTCTCGCAGTCAGCCACTACAACGGCGCCTCGCTCTGGTTCGTCGCCGCCAAGGAGGACCGGCCGACCGCGCTGGCCTGGAAGGGCAGCCACACTGCGGTCGCGATGAGCCCGGACGCGCGCTACGTCGTCACCGCCATGCAGGAGAATGCGCTGCACGGCTGGCGCGTCGCCGACGGCGCGCATATGCGCATGAGCGGCTATCCGGCGAAGACGAAGTCGCTCGGTTTCACGGCGAAGGGGCGCTGGCTCGCCACCAGCGGCGCCGAGAGCATCGTCTGCTGGCCCTTCACCGGCGACGGGCCGATGGGCAAGACGCCCGAGGAACTCGCGGGCGGCGACTCCGTGCTGGTCACGCGCGTCGCCTGCCATCCCGAGCATGAGGTGATCGCCGCGGGCTTCGCCGACGGGCTCGTGCTGCTGACGGAGATCGCCTCGCGCAAGGTGCTGCCGGTCGCGGCACCCGGGAACGGGCCGGTGAGCGCGCTCGCCTGGAGCGCCGACGGCCGCTGGCTTGCGTTCGGTACCGAAACGGGCTTCGCCGCCCTGGTCGACTTCGCCCCCCGCTAGGAGAGACGCTCATGCACCTGATCGAGACCGCGCATCTCGCGATGCCCAAGCTCGGCTTCGGCACCTGGGCGCTGAAGGGGGCCGACTGCGCGCGCGCGGTCGCCGAGGCGATCGGGCTCGGCTATCGCCACATCGACACCGCCGAGATGTACGACAACGAGGAGGCGGTGGGGCAGGGCATCCGCGACAGCGGCATCGAACGCGAGCGGCTCTTCGTCACCACCAAGGTCTGGTGGACCAACCTCGCCGATCCCGCATCCGCGCTTGCCGCCAGCCTGAAGCGGATGCAGCTCGACTACGTCGATCTGTTCCTGATCCACTGGCCGAATCCGGCGATCCCGCTCGCGCGCACGCTCGCGGCGATGGAGGTGCTGAAGGAGCGCGGGCTCGCGCGTGCGATCGGTGTGGCGAACTTCCCCGCCGCGCTGCTCCAGGAGGCGGTGGCGACCGGAGCGCCGATCGCCTGCAACCAGATCGAGTATCACGTGATGCTGAGCCAGGAGCCGGTGCTGCGCGTCGCGCGCGCGCACGATATCGCGGTGACGGCCTATTCGCCGCTCGGCAAGGGCGGGCTCGCGGACGATCCTGTCCTGGCGGGGATCGCGCGCCGCCATGGCGCGACCGGCGCGCAGGTGGCGCTCGCCTGGCTGCTCGAGCAGGATCGTGTCGCCGCGATTCCGAAATCGGGCCGCGTCGAGAACATGCGCGCCAATCTCGCGGCACTCGATCTCCGGCTCACCACCGAGGACCGCGCCGCGATCGCCGCGTTGCCGAAGACCCGGCGCTTCGTGAACCCCGCCTGGTCTCCCGTGTGGGATCAGGCGGCCTGACGAAGCGTGCCGGAGGTCCTGCGGCCATGACCGGGCGGATCAACCGGGCGATCGCGCTGCTCGCCCAGGGCCAGGCGATCTACTACACCGGCCACCACACCGGACACGTGCTGACGGCCGAACAGGGCCGCGCGGATGCCGGCACCTGGGCCGACTACATCAATGTCGGCATGGAACATGGCGCCTTCGACATGACCGGCCTCGCGGCCTACATGCGGGGCCTGGTCGAGGGCGGTCCCACCCGCTCGGGGCATCGCACGCCCGCGGTGATCGTCGAGGCGCCGGTGAACGGTACGGACGGCGCCAATGTCCGGCACAACGCCTGGCAGTTCCGCCAGATCCTCGGCCGCGGCGTGCACGGGGTGCTGCTCTGCCAGGCGGAGTCGGCGGATGCCGTGCGGGCCTTCGTCGAGGCGTGCCGCTATCCGCATCAGACGCGCGGGGTCGATCCGGACCTGCCCTCGCCGCTGGAGCGCGCGCAGGGCGTCGTGCCCGGGCGTCCGGCGGCAGGTCTGCTGGGCCACGGCACGCGCGGGCGCGGCTCGGAGGCGTCGGCCGCGCCGATCTGGGGCGTCTCGGAGGAGGCGTATTTCCGCCTCTGCGATCCCTGGCCGCTCAACCCCGAGGGCGAGCTGCTGCTGGGCGTGAAGATCGAGAGCCCGGAGGGGGTCGCGCGCTGCGAGGAGATTCTCGCGGTACCCGGGCTTGGCTTTGCCGAGATGGGACCGGGCGATCTCGGCCTGTCGCTGCTCGGCCTGACGACGGTGCCGCGCGCGCCCTATCCGCCCGCGCTCGCCGAGGCGCGGGCACGGATCTTCGCCGCCTGCCGCGCGAACCGCGTGGCCTTCCTGGAGGCCTGCACGCCCGACACGATCGCGGAGCGGATCGATGAGGGCGTGCGCGTGATCGCCGGGGGGCTGGAGGAAACGGCGCGGGTCGGCCGCGCCCATCAGCGGCGCGCCATGCCGGTCTGATGCGTCATGGCGGGATCCAGGGGCGGCGGCACACGGGGTCGCGGCGGGTGGTGGAGCTGAGGGGAATCGAACCCCTGACCTCCTCATTGCGAACGAGGCGCTCTCCCATCTGAGCTACAGCCCCATCCCGCGAGGCCGGCGTTATTGTCCGCCCCCCCGTGGAAGTCAAGGACGGCGGCTTGCGCCATCCCGCGCCCGGCCGCTAGGGTCCGCCCGCCCCCCAGGAACCTGCCGGACCTTCTGATGTATGCACTGCTCTGGCTGATCGACACCGCGCTCAGCATCTATGTCTGGGTGCTGATCATCGCCGCGGTCTTCTCGATCCTGACCGCGTTCAACATCCTCGACACGCGCAACCGCCTGGTCTGGACGATCGGCGACTTCCTCTACCGCGTGACCGAGCCCGCGCTGCGGCCGATCCGCAACCTCCTGCCCAATCTCGGCGGCATCGACATCAGCCCGCTGATCCTGATCCTGCTGTTGCAGGCGGCGCGGATCTTCCTGTCCACCACCGTCGCCCCGGCGCTGCTGTGAGCCTCACCGTCGCCGTGAAGGTCACGCCGAAGGCGCGCCACGCCGGCGTGCTCGGCATCGCCCCCGGCAAGGACGGGGCGCCGCTGCTGCGGCTCGCGGTCACCGAACCGCCGGAGGACGGGCGGGCGAACGGGGCGGTGCTGCGCCTGCTCGCCGAGCGGCTTGGGGTTGCGCCGTCCGCCTGCACGCTCCTGCGCGGCGCGGCTTCGCGCGAGAAGCTGATCCGCGTCGAGGGCGATCCGGCCGCGCTGACCACCCGGCTGGCCGCGCTCGGCCGATGAGCGCCGCGGTGATCGACGGCCGCGCGGCCGCGGCGCGGCTGCGCGCCCGCGTGGCGGCCGAGGCGCGCGGCGCCGGGATCGTGCCGGGCCTGACCGTGGTGATCGTCGGCGACGATCCGGCGAGCCGCGTCTATGTCCGGAACAAGACGAAGGCCGCCGCCACCGCCGGGTTCCGCGAGACCACGATCGCGCTGCCGGCCGAGACCAGCGAGCCCGCGCTGCTGCAGGTGATCGCCCGGCTGAACGCCGACGACGCCGTGGACGGCATCCTGGTGCAGCTGCCCCTGCCGAAGCACATCCGCACCCAGGCGGTGATCGAGGCGCTCGACCCGGCCAAGGACGTGGACGGGCTCCATCCCCTGAATGCGGGCCATCTCGCCGGCGGTCACCCCAGGCTCGTGCCCTGCACGCCGAAGGGCGTGATGACGCTGCTCGCCGAGGCCGGCGTCGCGCTCGCCGGCGCGCGCGCGGTGGTGCTCGGGCGGAGCACGCTGGTCGGCCGGCCGGTGGCGGCGCTGCTGACGGGGGCTGATGCGACCGTGACCCTCGCGCACAGCCGCACCCGCGACCTCGCCGCCGAATGCCGCCGCGCCGAGGTGCTGGTGGTCGCGGTCGGCCGGGCGGAGCTGGTCCGCGGCGACTGGATCGCCGAGGGCGCGACCGTGATCGATGTCGGCATCAACCGCCGTGCCGATGGGCGCCTGGTCGGCGATGTCGCCTTCGCCGAGGCGGCCGAGCGCGCGGCGTGGATCACCCCCGTGCCCGGCGGGGTCGGGCCGATGACCATCGCCTCACTGCTCGAGAACACGCTGATCGCGGCGAAGGCGCGGCGAGGGTTCGCATGATCGGCTGGCGTGCGCTTCAGGTGGTGGCGGCGATCGCGTTCATCGCCTGTATCGACCTCGCGCTGAAGGCCACGCCCGTGCGCGGCGACGAATGGAACGCGGGGCGGCTGCTCTATGCCGGCAGCGGCATGGTCACCGCGCTGACGCTGTTCGCGCTCGCCGCGATCGGCATCGGCCAACGGCGGCTGGCCGAGCGGCTCGACGGGATCGCGCGGCGCCTCGAAGGGACACCGCGCGACTGACCTCCTCCGCGTGAGGCGGCGCACATCGCCGCCGAGTCGTCCTCGCTACGATCTGTCCGCACCGCCGCGGGAGCGATCGATGCCGACAGGGGATATCGCGGATCTCCAGGCCATGGCGAAGGGCGATCCTGCCTTCACCGACCGGCCGGAGCTGCACCAGTTCCACATCGTCGAGAACCTGGCGAAATGGAAGAAGCGCACGACGCTGGTCGGCAACGGCCATTGTCCGGTGCTGACCCAGCTCGCCTCCGGCGCGCCGAAAGTGAAGTTCTGGCGGAAGGGCCCGATTGTGAAAGGCAACGCAGCCGTGCCGGAGGGCACGGTGATCGCCTGCGGCTGGACCAGCGAGGGCAAGTACCCGAACCAGAAGCACGGCAACCATGCCGCGATCTATCTGCGCCAGACCGCCAAGGGCCTCGTGGTGATGGACCAGTGGGTCGGCAAGGACGTGGCCAAGTGGGGCTTCGAGCGCGTGCTGCCGTTCGGACCGCGGAAAGGCGACGACATCGTCAACGGCGGCGACTACTTCCACGTCGTCATCACGCAGCGCTTCATCACCGATTTCGAGTACGCGATGATGGAGGCCGGCCGCGCGCTGGCCGCGACCGCCGCGTTCTGACGGCCCTCCGTGTGAGGTGGCTCGCCGTCGCGCGTGCCGCGCTCATCCTCGGCGCACGAAGGTTTCACCTGCGTCTGCCGGTGTATGAGGTGCCTTCAGCGCGGCCGCCACACCAGCCCGGCGCGCGGTACCGCCCGGACAAGGGTCAGACCTTTGTCCGGACGGTATCAGCCCAGTCGGGTGCCGGCGCGCCCTGCTTGCCGATGGCGAGGCATGGTCGAGTTCGGCCCTTGCGCCGGCCGGCCGGTCGCGCCCCGTGGCGGCACTGTGCGCGCGGTCGATCCGGGCCTGATCGAGCGCCCGACGGGGGGCACCCGACCTGCCGCATCCGGCGCGCTGAGGCGTCCCGGTCGCCCGGAAACGCCAAAAAACGCGAAACTGGGGCAGAATCCTCACGTTGTAGGATAGTGCGCTCATTCCACCCTGGGTTAACGTCTCATCGTGTCGCACAATGTCCACCGTGGCTGATCCGATGCCCGCAGGCCTTGCTTCCGCCGGAACCGGACCGGCGCCGCCCCGGTTGCGCCTGAAGCTGATCGGGCCGATGGACGCCTGGAGCGTCACCTCGGAGCGCGTACTGCCCAGGGTGCGCAAGACGCGCGCCTTGCTGGCGATCCTCGCGCTCGCCGCGCCGCGGCCGGTGCAGCGCCAACGCCTTGCCGGCCTGTTGTGGTCCACCCGCGACCGCGAGCAGGCGCGCGCCTCGCTGCGCCAGGCCCTGCACGAGCTCACCCTCGCGCTTGCCCCCTGCGGCGACGCGATCCTGCACGCGAATCGGGACCAGGTCTGGGCCGATGCCGACGCGCTCTGGGTCGATGCGCACGAGGTCGCGCGCGCCGGGCCGGGCGGTTCCGCCGCTCTGGACCTCTACGATGCGCCGCTGCTGGAGGATCTCGACGGCCTCGATCCGGCGATGGATGCCTGGCTCGCCGAGGAGCGGCGGCAGCTGCGCGACCGCGCACGCGGCCTCGGCGAACGGCTGCTGGAGGGGGCGCACACACCGGAGGCTCAGGTCGAGGCGGCGCGCAGGCTGCTCGCGATCGACGAGGCGCATGAAGCGGCGTGGCGCAGCCTGATGCGCGCCCATGCCGCGCGCGGCGAGCGGCGCCAGGCGCTCGAGGCCTACGAGGCCTGCCGCGCCGCGCTCGCCCGCCAGCTGCGCGCCCAGCCCTCGGCCGAGACCGCAGCGCTGGCCGACACGATCCGCGGCAGCGAGGAGCGTGCCGCCCCGGGGGCCATCCCCTTGCCGGTCGCCCCGCCGCGGCGTTCGGCCGCGCGTGGCGCACGACTCGGCACCGCGCCCTTGCAGACGCTCGGCTCGGTGGCCGAGGAGCATCTCTCGCTCGGCCTCGCCGAGGAGATCACCACCGCGCTGTCGCGCTTCCGCTGGATCGCCGTGGTCTCCTCCGCCTCGCTCGCCCGCTTCATCGGCCCGAACACCGACCCGCTGCTGCTGCGCAGCGCGCTCGACCTCGACTTCCTGCTCACCGGCTCGGTGCAGGCGACCGGCGAGCGGGTGCGCGTCACGCTGCGGCTGCTCGACCTGCACGCGGCCGGCGAGGTGGTCTGGGCGCAGCGCTTCGACCGCGAGGCGGCGAACCTGCTGACGCTTCAGGATGAGATCGCGGCCGCGGTGGTGGCCCAGATCGACCCCGAGATCCTGCTGATCGAGGCCAAGCGCGCGGCCGCCCGCCCGCCCGTCGACCCCTCCGCCTACGAGCTCGTGCTGCGCGCGATCCCGGCGATCTATCGGCTGGAGCACGGCGCGTTCCTCGAGGCCGGGCAGCTGCTGACCCAGGCGATCGCGCGCGAGCCCGACAATGCCGCCGCGCATGCCTGGTTCGCCTATTGGCACGTCTTCCTGGTCGGCCAGGGCTGGGCCGAGGATCAGGAGGCGGCGCTGTCGCGCGCCGGCACCCATGCCGAGAAGGCGATCCTGCTCGACCCGTCGGACGCGCGCGCCTTCGCGATCGCCGGCCATGTGCGGAGCTTCCTGCACCACCGGCTCGACGAGGCGATCCGGCTGCACGAGCGCGCGCTCTCGCTCAACCCGAACCTGCCGATGGCCTGGGTGTTCTCGGGCGTCGCGCACGCCTATCGCGGCGACCACGCGGAGGCGTTGCAGCGCATCACCCGCTACCGGCGGCTCTCGCCGATGGACCCGCACGCCTTCCTGTTCGACACCGCGTTGATGATCCCGCACCTGCTGCTCGGCGAGCACGAGCAGGTGGTGGCGCTGGGGATGCAGGTGACCGAGATGAATCCCGGGCTCTCGGCGGCGTGGAAGCCCTATCTGGCGGCACTCGGCCATCTCGGACGCAAGGCGGAGGCGGCCGAGGCGCTTCTCCGCCTGCTCGCCATCGAGCCCGGCTTCACGATCAGGCGGTTCCTGGCCACCGCCCCCTTCGCGCGCGAGGCCGACCGGCAGCACTACGCCGAGGGACTGCGCCTCGCCGGCGTCCCCGAGGGCTGATACCGGCCATTCCGGGCTGTTTGTTGCGGCGCACCATGCGCTGGAGTAGGGTGCCAAGGCAGCCGCTCACGGGCTGCCCAGGGAACGCCACGTGACGGACGAGACCCCCACGCCGCCGGGCCCGCAGGGCCCGAACGAGATCGCGCCCGTGCTGCTCGAGGAGGAGATGAAGCGCTCCTACCTCGACTACGCGATGAGCGTGATCGTGTCGCGCGCGCTGCCCGATGTGCGCGACGGGCTGAAGCCGGTGCACCGGCGCATCCTGTTCGCGATGCACGAGGCGGGCTACGCGCCCGACCGGCCGCACCGCAAATCCGCCCGCGTGGTCGGCGACGTGATGGGCAAGTACCACCCGCATGGCGACGCGGCGATCTACGACGCGATGGTGCGCATGGCGCAGCCCTTCGCGATGCGCCTGCCGCTGATCGACGGGCAGGGCAATTTCGGCTCGATGGACGGCGATCCGCCGGCGGCGATGCGCTACACCGAGGTGCGGCTTGCGCGCGCCGCGCAGTCGTTGCTGGACGGGATCGACGAGGACACGGTCGAGTTCCAGCCCAACTACGACGAGACCGCCGAGGAGCCGCGCGTGCTGCCGGCGGCCTTCCCCAACCTGCTCGTGAACGGCGCGAACGGCATCGCGGTCGGGATGGCGACCAATATCCCGACCCACAACCTCGCCGAGGTGATCGACGCGACGGTGCTGCTGATCGACGAGCCCGAGGCCGATCTCGCGCGGCTGATGGAGAAGCTGCCCGGCCCCGATTTCCCCACCGGCGGGATCATCCTTGGCCGGTCCGGCATCCGGGCCGCCTTTGAGACGGGCCGCGGCTCCGTGCCGGTGCGTGCGCGTGCGTCGGTGGAGGAGATCCGCAAGGATCGCGAGGCGATCGTCGTCACCGAGATCCCCTACCAGGTGAACAAGTCGGATCTGCTGGAGCAGATCGCCGCCCTGGTGCGCGAGAAGCGGATCGAGGGCATCACCGACATCCGCGACGAGTCCGACCGCGACGGCGTGCGCGTGGTGATCGAGGTGAAGCGCGACGCCAATCCCGAGATCGTGCTGAACCAGCTCTATCGCTTCACCCGGCTTCAGACCTCGTTCCCGGTGCAGATGCTGGCGCTGAACGGCGGGCGGCCCGAGCAGATGGGGCTGAAGGCGATCCTTCAGGCCTTTCTCGCCTTCCGCGACGAGGTGCTGGTGCGCCGCAGCCGCTTCCGGCTGGCCAAGGCGCGCGAGCGGGCGCATGCCCTGATCGGGCTCGCGGTCGCGGTCGCGAACATCGACGCGGTGATCGCGCTGATCCGCGCGAGCGCGGACGGGGCGGAGGCGCGCGCGGCGCTGATGGCGCGCGACTGGCCGGCCGCAGAGCTGGCGCCGCTGCTGGCTCTGGTGGACGATCCCGCGAATGCGCTGACCGACGCCGGCACGCTCAGGCTCTCCGAGGCGCAGGCGCGCGCGATCCTCGATCTCCGCCTGCAACGCCTCACCGGGCTGGAGCGCGACAAGATCGCCGAGGAGCTGCACGGGCTCGCCGCCCAGATCGAGGAGCTGCTCGCGCTTCTGGCCGCGAAGCCGCGCCGGCTCGCCGCGATCCGCGAGGAGCTGCTGGCCATCAGGGCGGCCTATCATAGCGATCGCCGCACCGTGATCGAGGATGCCGAGAGCGATCTCGACGACGAGAGCCTGATCGAGCCCGCGCCGATGGTGGTGACGCTGACGCGCGAGGGCTTCATCAAGCGCGTCCCCCTCTCGGCCTTCCGCGCGCAGAAGCGCGGCGGGCGTGGCCGCTCCGGCATGGCGACGCGCGAGGAGGATGCGGTGACGCGCATCTTCGTCGCCAATTCGCTCGACGAGGTGCTGTTCTTCACCAGCCGCGGCATGGCCTACCGGCTCAAGGTCTGGCGCCTGCCGGAGGCGCAGCCGCAGGGCAAGGGCCGCAACATCCGCCAGCTGCTCGGCGGGCTGGAACCCGAGGAGTCGATCAGCGCGGTGCTGCCGTTGCCGGCGGACGAGGCGCTGTGGGAGAGCCTCTACGCCGTGTTCGCGACCTCGACCGGCAATGTGCGGCGCAACCGCCTGTCGGACTTCCGCAACGTGCGCCAGAACGGGCTCATCGCGATGAAGCTCGAGAACGGCGAGCGGCTGATCGATGTCCAGGCGGTGCGCGAGGACGACGATGTGCTGCTGGCCACGCGCAAGGGCCGCGCAATCCGCTTCGCGGTCGGCGACGAGCTGCGCGTCTTCGCCGGTCGCACCTCGACGGGCGTGCGCGGCATCCGGCTCGGCGCCGGCGACGAGGTGATCAGCCTCTCGGTGCTGCGTCATGTCGAGGCCTCGGCCGAGGAGCGGGTCGCGTATCTCAAGGCGGCCTCGGCGAAGCGACGCAGCGGCGAGCCGGAGGAGGGGACGGAGGAGGCCGAGAGCGCGGCCGAGATCACGCTCTCGCCCGAGCGTCTCGCCGCGCTCGAGGCGGCCGAGGAGTTCGTGCTCACCGTCACCTCGGGGGGCTACGGCAAGCGCACCTCGGCCTACGAGTACCGTGTGACCGCACGCGGCGGGCAGGGCATCACCGGCATGGCGCTCACGCGCAGGAACGGTGGCTCGGTGGTGGCGTCCTTCCCGGTCCGCGATGGCGATGCGCTGATGCTGGTGACGGATGCCGGCCGCACCATCCGCATCCCGGTCGATGACATCCGCATCGCCGGCCGCGCCACCCAGGGGGTGACGCTGTTCCGCATCGAGGACGACGAGCACGTCACCTCGGTGTTCCCGGTGGTGGAGGACGAGGCCGAGGGAGAGGGCGCATGAGCGAGCGGCGCATCGGTCTCTATCCCGGCACCTTCGATCCGGCGACGCGCGGGCATCTCGACATCATCGGCCGGGCATCGAAGCTGGTCGACACGCTGGTGATCGGGGTGGCGGCGAATGCGGGCAAGGGGCCGCTCTTTTCGCTCGACGAGCGGGTCGCGCTGCTGCGATCCGAGATCGCACCGATTGCTCAACGCAACGGTTCCGTGATCGAGGTGCGGCCCTTCGACTGCCTGCTGATCCAGTTCGCCCGCCGCATCGGCGCGCGCGTGATCATCCGCGGCCTGCGCGCGGTGAGCGACTTCGAGTACGAGTTCCAGATGGCGGGCATGAACGCGCGGCTCGATCCCGGGATCGAGACCGTGTTCCTGATGGCTTCCGAGGGCGTGCATTTCATCTCCAGCCGCTTCGTCAAGGAGATCGCGCTGCTCGGTGGCGACATCACCCCCTTCGTCTCCACCCCGGTGATCGCGCGGATCGCCGAGAAGGTGGCCGAACGCGGCGAGGCGGCCCGGCTTGCGTCGGGCTCGGGTTCGGCGCACGACTGAACCCCCATAGACGGGAGAGACGCATGACCGGTCTGAAGCGCGCGCTCATGGGCGCGGTGTTCCTGTTCTCGGCAACCGCGGCGGATGCGCAGGGCCCCGCGCGCGATCCCGAGAACACGCTGTTCATGGACCTGAAGGACGGGCGGGTGGTGATCGAACTGCGCCCCGACATCGCGCCCAGGCACGTGGCGCAGATCAAGACGCTGGTGCGCCGCGGCTTCTATGACGGCACGCCGTTCCACCGCGTGATCGAGGGGTTCATGGCCCAGGGCGGCGACCCGACGGGCACCGGCACGGGCGGCTCGGATCTGCCGAACATCCCGGCCGAGTTCTCGACCTCCGCGCGCTTCCTGCGAGGCACGCTCGGCATGGCGCGGTCGCAGGATCCGAACAGCGCCAACAGCCAGTTCTTCATCATGTTCGCGCCGGGCCCGTTCCTCGACGGGCAGTACACGATCTGGGGCCGCGTGGTGCAGGGCATGGAGTTCGTCGACAACATCAAGCGCGGCGACCGCAACCGCAACGGTGCCGTCACCCCGCCGCCCGACCGGATCGTCCGCATGCGGGTCGCCGCGGATGTGCGCGAGTAGCCGGCGCGCTTTGACGGCGCGGCCCACACGGGCCTAGAACGCGCCAGGGCGGGCCGGTAGCTCAGCGGTAGAGCGGCAGACTTTTAATCTGCGGGTCGTGGGTTCGATCCCCACCCGGCCCTCCAGGCGCCGGCGTGGCGGCGTCACGTCGGGTCGCGGAGCACGCGATAGAGCGCGGGGATCACCAGCACCGTCAGCGCGGTCGAGGAGATCAGGCCGAACAGCAGCGACACCGCCAGACCCTGGAAGATCGGGTCGGGCAGGATGAAGCCGGCGCCGATCATCGCCGCCGCCGCCGTCAGCAGGATCGGCTTGAACCGCACCGCGGCCGCCTCCAGCGCGACCGCGCGCAGGCTGCGGCCGGCGCGATCGGTGTGGCGCACGAAGTCCACGAGCAGGATCGAGTTGCGCACGATGATGCCGGCGAGGGCGATGAAGCCGATCATCGAGGGCGCGGTGAACGGCGCGCCGAGCAGCGCGTGGCCGATCACGATTCCGATCAGCGTCAGCGGCACGGGCACCAGCACGACCAGCGGGGCGAGGAAGCTGCGGAACTGCGCCACGACCAGGGCATAGATGCCGAGCAGCGCCGCGCCGAACGCCAGCCCCATGTCGCGGAAGGTGATGCGCGTCACCTCCCACTCGCCCTCCCACAGGAGCACCGGCGCGCTGGCGTTGAGCGGCTGGCCGGCGTACCGGATCGTCGGCACGGCGCGGCCCTCCACGGCGATCGCGGCGAGGGCGTCGCGCACCGCCAGCATGCCGTAGATCGGCGCCTCGAACGTGCCGGCAAGCTCGGCCATCACCATCTCGGCCGGCCGGCCGTTGCGCCGGAAGATCGACGGCGAGGCCGGCTCCGCGACAACGCGCACCAGGTCGCCAAGCTCGACCGTGCCCTGCCGCCCCGGCACCGGCGTGGCGAACAGGCGTTCCGAGACGAAGAGCTCGTCGCGCGGCAGGCGCACCATGATCGCCATCGGGTTGCGCCCCTCGCCGCGATGCGAATAGCCGATCGCCACACCGCCGAGCAGGGCGCGCAGCGTGTCGTAGACCGCCTCCTCCTCGACGCCATGGAACTCGAGCTGATCGGCGAGCAGCGTGAAGCGCAACCGCCGGCCGGGATCGCGGATCGTGTCGTCGCGATCGACGATGAAGGGCACGCGCGCGAACGCCTCGCGCACCGTCGCCGCGGCGGCCCGGCGTGCGGCGCTGTCGGGGCCGTAGATCTCGGCCAGCAGGGTGGCGAGCACGGGCGGGCCGGGAGGCACCTCGACCACGCGCAGCCGCGCGTCCGGCGGCAGAGGCAGGTCGGCCAGCAGCCGGCGCACGTCGAGCGCTATCTCGTGGGAGTCGCGCGCGCGGTCGTGGCGCGGCGCCAGCATCAGCTCGAGGTCACCGAGATGGGGCGCGCGGCGCAGATAGTAGTGACGCACCAGGCCATTGAAGTTGAACGGGGCGGCCGTGCCGGCGTTGAGCGTCACCGCCCTCAGCTCCGGCACGCCGTGCAGCCGGTCGGCGGCGGCGAGCAACGCCCGCTCGGTGTCCTCGAGGCTCGCCCCGGCCGGCATGTCCAGCACCACCGCCAGCTCCGACTTGTTGTCGAAGGGCAGCAGCTTCACCGTGACGTCGCGCGTCACGAACAGCAGCAGCACGCCGGCGCTGGCGAGCCCGGTGAGGGCGAGGAAGGCCCAGGCGCGCGCGCGCCGCTCGATCAGGGGCGCGGCGATCGCAAGATAGAGCCGGCCGAGCCGTCCCGGCCCGTGGGCGCCCGCCGCTTCGGCACCCTCGCCGCGCAGCCGCGCCATCAGCCACGGCGTCAGCATCATCGCGACGAAGAAGCTGAACAGCATCGCCGCCGCGGCGACCGCCGGGATCGGCGCCATGTAGGGGCCCATCAGCCCGGAGACGAACATCATCGGCAGGAGTGCGACGATCACCGTCAGCGTGGCGACGATCGTGGGGTTGCCGACCTCGGCCACCGCATCGATCGCGGCGGCGATCCGGCCGCGGCCGTCGCGCATCGACCAGTGCCGGTCGATGTTCTCGACCACGACGATCGCGTCGTCGACCAGGATGCCGATCGAGAAGATCAGCGCGAACAGCGAGACGCGGTTCAGCGTGTAGCCGAGTGTCCAGGCGCCGAACAGGGTCAGCAGGATCGTCACCGGGATGACCACCGCCGTCACCACCGCCTCGCGCCAGCCGATGGCGAGCCAGATCAGCGCGACGATCGAGGCCGTGGCGAGGCCGAGATGGAACAGGAGCTCGTCGGACTTCTCCTGCGCGGTGGCCCCGTAGTCACGCGTGATGTCGGCGGCGATGCCGTCGGGGATCACCGTGCCGCGGAGCGTCGCGAGCCGTGCCCGGATCGCCTCGGTCAGCGCCACGGCGTTGGCGCCGGCGCGCTTGGCCAACGCGATCGAGACCGCCGGCGCGGCCTGAAAGCTGCCCGCAGCGTCGCGCGTCAGCCGCCAGACACGTTGCTCGATCGGCGCACCGTCCTGCACCACGCGCGCGACGTCGCCGAGATAGACGGGCCGGCCATCGTGCGTCGTGACCAGCAGCAGCGCCGCGTCCGGGATGCCGCGCAACGTCTGCCCGGCATGCGCGGGCACGGTCTCGCCGCGGTCGCGCATGGGCGCGATCGCGAAGGAGCGGTTGGCGCCGGTGAGCTTCTCGACCAGCCGGTTCAGCGTGATGCCGTAGCGCGCGAGCCGATCCGGATCCGGTTCGACGCGGATCTCGGGCGGCCGGCCGCCGACGATGTAGGTGAGCCCGACATCGGGCAGCTTGACGAGTTCGGAGAGCACGCGGTCGGCCAGCTCGTGCAGCGCGGCATCGGTCCAGCGCGCCGCCGCTTCCGGCTCGGGGCGCAGCGTCACAACCGCCACGGCGACGTCGTTGATGCCGCGGCCGACGATCAGGGGCTCGGGAATGCCGAGCGGGATGCGGTCGAAATTGGCGCGGACCTTCTCGTGCACGCGCAGGATGGCATCGTCCGCATCCGTGCCGACCAGGAAGCGCGCGGTGACGATCGCGCGATCATCCTCGGTCGAGCTGTAGACGTGCTCGACGCCCGGGATGCCGAGGACGATCGCCTCGAGCGGGCGCGTCACCAGCTCGACTGCGTCCGGCGCGGCGAGCCCGTCCGCACGCACATGGATGTCGACCATCGGCACGCTGATCTGCGGCTCCTCCTCGCGCGGCAGCGCGACCAGGGCCATCAGACCGAGCCCCAGGGCGGCGAGGAGAAGAAGCGGCGTCAGCTTCGAAGCGATGAAGGCGCGCGCGAGCACACCCGACAGACCGAGCGGCCGCGGAGGCGGGGGTGTCGTCGTCATGGCGCGAGGATGACGTCGCCGGCGCGCAGCCCGGACAGGATCTCGACCGCCGGCGTGCCGTCGATCTCGCGCGCGGGGCCGGTCTGCACCGGCACCAGCGCGCCGCTCGCGAGACGAACGAGATCGACCCCGGCACCGCGATGGATGAAGCCGCGCGGCACGACGATGGCCGAGCGTCGATCGGCGACGATCGTCACCTGCACGCGCTCGCCGACAAAGAAGTCGCCGAGGCCGGCGACCTCGGCATCCGCCACCACCTGGCCCGCATCTAGGCGCGGATAGACCAGCCGGATCGTCCCTGCCCCGAGTGCGGCGTCCGGCCGCTCGGCGAGGCCGCGCGCGCCGACCTGGACGGCATCGCCGGCGCGCAGGAAGCGGGCGTGGCGCTCGGGCAGCCGCAGCCGCAGCACGTAGGCGTCGGTGGCGATCACGGCGACGGCTTCGCCGGCGAGCACGACGCTGCCCGGCACGCCGCGCACGGCGAGCACGCGGCCGGCCTGCGGGGCATGGACCTCGCCCTCCCGCTGCTGCTCGGCGGTCACCGCGCGCTCGGCCCGTGCCGCCGCGGTCTGCGCCGCGATCACCTCGAGTGCGGTCTCGGCCTCGTCGAGTCGCGCCTGGGTGGCGGCACCGGTGGCGCGGAGCTGGCGGGTGCGATCGAGCTCGAGCTGGGCCTGGCGGCGCTGCGCGGCGAGTGCCTCGAGTCGGGCATCGAGGGCGGCAAGCTGCAGCGCGAGCTTGGGATCATCGACCACGGCGATCATCACCCCGGCCGCCACCATGTCGCCCTCGCGCACGGAGAGCGTGCGCAGCGTGCCGGTGATCCGCGCGCGCGCCTCGACCTCGCGCGCGCTCTCGACCGTGGCGAAGACGGATTTGCGATCCTCCACCATGCGCTCGACGACCGTGAACCGCTCGGCTGCCACGCTGGGCAGCCCCAGCAGCAGGAGCAGGCCGAGGCTGGGCATGGCGGCGCGCCGCTGGACCCCGCCCGCCGCCACAGCGGCGATCGCGCGTGCCGCAAGGCGGATCATGCGATCAGCGCCTTGCGGCGCCTCGGGGAGGTGCAGAACAGGTCGCGCAGCGTGCCGAGGAGTCGGGCGACGCGCGGATCGGCCAGCCGGTAGTGCAGTGCCGTGGCCTCGCGGCGCGCCGCCACCAGGCCATCCTCGCGCAGCCTGGCGAGGTGCTGCGAGAGCGCCGGCTGCGACAGGCCGACCGCCTCAGCGAGTCGGCCGACGGTGACCTCGCCCTCGTCGATCAGCTGGCAGAGCAGCAGCAGCCGATGCTCGTTCGCGAGCAGCCGCAGCAGCCGCGCCACCTCGCCGGCCTTCGCCTCGAGATCGTCCAGGGGAATGTGAGGGCGCGCAGGCGCCTTTCTATGCATACCTTCTTATATAAAGAAAACCTTCAAAAGTCAAGCAGCTCCCGGCCACCGTCCGCGCCCGTCAGCCCGGCGCGCGGATCCACGTCTCCGAGAACGCCAGCATCGCCGTCGAGATCGTCCGCCCCGCGATCTCGCGCGGCCCCGGCTTGCCCGGCAGCACGCGGCCGTTGACGGTGATGGTCGCGGTCTCGCAGCCGACGAACAGGCTCGGCATGTGGTGCTTGCCCGTCGCCGATTTCTCCGGCGGGAAGGCGAAGCAGAACGGCTCGCCGAGCCCCTTCCAGGCCAGCTCCACCGTCAGGTCGCCGGCGCGCACGATTTCGCTGTAGCTCGACACCGCATCGCCGACGCTCTTCACCTCGTCGAGGGTGCGCCAGAGCAGCGAGGAGAGGCCGGGCTGCCCCTTGAACGCGCCGAAATGCGAAACGAACTCGGCGATCAGCCAGCGCGCGAGCTTCTCGTTGTCGGTGATGCAGAGATTCGAACGCTCGGCGGGCGGCGCGGCCTCCTGCGGCGCGCGCAGCAGCACCAGCGCATGGCCGCGCCCGTGCGGCGACAGCACCACGCGGAAGAACGAGGCGAGGGCCACGAATGGGCCCTCCGGGCTCTCCTTCAGCGAGATCCCCGGGTTCTCGCCCGACCATTCGACCGTGCCGGGAAAGACGAGCGTCTCCGCCATCGCAACCTCCGCGTGTCTAGGATGCTCCCCTTCTACCACGCGATCGCCACGCCGCCACCGCCGCGCGGATCGGCCCCGCCCGTCACGGCGCCGTCACGCAGCAGGATCGCGTGCGCGCGCGCCATGGTCGGGTCGTAGGAGATCGCGGATTGGCGCACCTCATGGCCGAGCGCGCGCAGCCCCTCGACCACGTCGCCCTGCACGCGCGCCTCGCAGAACACCGCACCACCCTCGCAATGGAGGCGCGGGAAGGACACGGCCTCGACCGCGCTCATGCCGAAATCGATCACGTTGACGATCGTCGTCAGCACCGCCGAGATGATCACGCTGCCGCCGGGCGCGCCGACGATCAGGAACGGCGCGCCGTCCTTCAGCACGATGGTCGGCACCATGCCGGTGGTGCGCGCCTTGCCGGGCGCGATGCTGTTCGGTCGGCCGGGCTGCATGTCGAACAGCTTCATGCAGTTGTTCCAGTTGAAGCCGAGCCCCTCGGTGACCACGCCCGAGCCGGTGCCGAGCGTGTGGGTCACCGAGACGGCATTGCCGGCCGCGTCCCACACCGAGAGATGCGTGGTGCAGGAGGGCGGGCTGCCTGCCTTGCCGCCCGGCAGCCAGCCGCCGCGGATCTTCGCCGCCCAGTCGGCCGCGCGCGCCTTCGAGATCATCGCCTCCACCGGCACCGGAACGAAATCCGGATCGCCGAGTTCGCGCTCGCGGTCCTCGTGCGCGGCCGCCATCGCGCGCGCGACCAGGTCGAGATGCCGCACGCTGCCCGGCGTGTCGCCGAGATCGAAGTGCTCGAGGATGTTCAGCATCGCGATCAGCACCGCGCCAGACCCGGGCGGCGGGTTCGAGGCGATGGTGTAGCCGCGATACGTGCCGATCACCGGCGCGCCCTCGCGCACCCGATAGGCGGCGAGGTCCTCGGGTGTCACGAAGCCGTCCTTGTCGGCGAAATCCTCCGCGATCCGCGCGGCGATCCCGCCGGTGTAGAAGTCCTGCGCGCCATGGCGGGCGAGCCGTTCGAAGGTGTCGGCCATGTCGGTGTTGCGGATCACGTCGCCGATCTCGCGGATCTCCCCCGCCTCGTTCAGGTAGAGCGCGGCCGAGGCGCGCGTCGTGCCGACGCGTTGCTTGCCGGTCGGCATGCCCGGCATCGGCTTGCGCACCAGGTAGTCGTAATGGAACGACGTCACCGGAATACCCGCTCGCGCCATGCGGATCGCGGGGGCCAGCAGATCGGCCCAGTCCCAGGTGCAGAGGCGTTCGTGGAAGCGCGCGAAGCCGGCGACCGTGCCGGGCGTCATGATGCCGGTATAGCCGAGCTCGGCGCGGAAATCGTCGAACAGAGCGTAGCCCGAGATCTCTGAACGCCCCTTGCTGGCCGCCGCCCACATGTCGGGTGTCACCTTCGATCCCGCGCGCGTGTGGAAGTCGATCATGCCGTGCTCGCCGCTGGCGGGCCGCAGGTATTGCAGCGTGCCCATGCCGCCGATGCCGCACATGAAGGGGTCCTGCACCATCTGGCAGAACGCCGTCGCGAGCGCGGCATCGAACGCGGTGCCGCCGCGGCGCAGCACATCGGCGCCGACATCGGCCGCGCGTGGCTGCGGGCAGACGACAATTCCCTTCATGCGGCCCATCCCGGCTCCTCCTGTCGCTCGCGCGAGACTGCCCCTGCCATCCCCGATGGACAAGGCATCGCCGCCGGGCCACGCTCCCGTCTCCCTGCCGGAGTGCCGCCATGAACGCCATGCCGCCGACCAACTCGCCGATCGTCACCGCCTTCATCGCGCGCACGCCCGGCAGTGCTGCGAATTACGCCACCGCGCAGCGCCTGTTCCCGGGCGGTGTCACCCACGATTCGCGCTATGTGCGGCCCCATCCGCTGGCGATCGTGCGGGCCGAGGGCGCACGCAAATGGGACGTGGATGGCAACGAGTACGTGGATTACGCCGGTGGTCATGGCGCGCTGATCCTTGGCCACGCGCATCCGGCCGTGACCGCGCGCGTGGCGGAACAGCTCGCGCGTGGCACGCATTACGGCGCCAACCACGCGCTGGAGAATCGCTGGGCCGAGCTGATCCAGGAACTGGTGCCGAGTGCCGAGATGGTGCGCTTCACCAGCTCCGGCACCGAGGCGACGCTGATGGCGCTGCGCCTGGCCCGCGCCGCGACCGGGCGCAGGAAGCTGCTCCGCCTGCGCGGACATTTCCACGGCTGGCACGACCACATGGCCTTCGGCGTCACCAATCATTTCGACGGCACGCCGACCCCGGGCGTGCTCGGCGCACTGGCCGAGAACGTCGTGTTCGTCGATCCGAACGACGAGGCCGGGCTCGTGACGCTGCTCGACGCCGAGGGTGCGGACATCGCCGCCGCGATCCTCGAACCGACAGGATCGAGCTACGGCCAGGTGCCGCTGCGGCCCGAGTTCGTCCGCCGCCTGCGCGACGAGACCGCGCGGCGAGGGATCGTGCTGGTGTTCGACGAGGTCGTCACCGGGTTCCGCGTCTCGCGCGGCGGCGCGCAGGAGGCGCTCGGCATCCGCCCCGACCTGACCACGCTCGCCAAGATCCTTGCCGGCGGCCTGCCGGGTGGCGCGGTGGTGGGCAGGCGCGACCTGCTCGAACTGCTCGACCCGGAGCGGGCAGCCGCGCGCGGGGTCGAGAAGATTCCGCACCAGGGCACCTACAACGCCAACCCGCTCTCGGCCGCTGCCGGCATCGCCACGCTGGAGATCATCCGCGACACCGATGCGGTCGCGCGCAGCCACGCCTATGCTGCGCGGCTGCGCGCCGCATTGAACGACGTGCTGGCCGAGGAGGGGGTGAACTGGGCGGTCTATGGCACCCACACCGGCACCCATGTGTTCGTCAATCCGAAGGGGCTGGCGATCGGGCCACGACGCTTCGATCCGCTGGCCCTGGGCTATGCCGACCTGAAGGTTCCGCGCGGCAACCAGACCGTGACCAAGCTGCTGCTGGCGATGCGCACGCGCGGGGTCGATCTCGCGCCCTGGCCGGGCGGGCCGGCTTCGGCCGCGCACGGCGATGACGATCTCGCCCGCACGGTCGAGGCGTTCCACGGCGCGATCCGGGCGCTGCGCGAGGAACGCGAGATCGCCTGACCGGGAGTCGCTGCGCTGAGTGGGCTTGCCGCCGACTGCCGGGCGGTGTCACCATCCGTCTCGTTTCGGGTCGCTTCCCGCGCCCGTGATCGAGGGCGCTTCGGGGCGATCCCCTTCGAAGGGGAGGCTCGCATGAGGATGCGCAACCTGTTGGGTGCGGCGGTCGCCGCGCTCTGGCTTCAGCCTTTCGGCGCGGCGGCGCAGGAGCTGCCGCAGCTCCAGTTCAAGGCGATCGGGCTGAACAGCCCCACCGTCGCCTCGATGGTCGACGAGGTGCCGTTCTGGCGCGAGACCATTCCGCGCGCCTCCAACGGCCGGATCACCGTTGACATCACGCCGCTCGACCAGATGGGCATTGACGACCGCACCATGCTGCGCCTGCTGCGGCTCGGCGTCATGGACTTCGCCGGCATGGATATCTCGAAGATGGCCGGCGACGACGCGCGGTTCGAGGGCTGCGACCTCGCCGGGCTGACGCTGGATGCCGACAAGGCGCGCGAAGCCTGCAACGCCTGGCGCCCGATCATCGACCGGCAGATGCAGCGCAACTGGAACGCGAAGCTGCTCGCCTTCGGCGGCAACCCGCCGCAGGTGTTCTGGTGCCGCGACGTGATCAGCGGGCTCGAGGGCCTGCGCGGCAAGAAGATCCGCGTGTTCAACAACACGATGCGCGACTTCCTGCAGGGCATCGGCGCGACCGCGGTGAGCATGGCCTTCGCCGAGGTGGTGCCGGCGCTGAACTCGGGCGTGGTGGACTGCGCGGTGACCGGCAGCCTGTCGGGCAACACGGCGCGCTGGCCGGAAGTGTCGAAGTCGATCTATCCGATGTCGCTCGGCTGGAGCATCAACGTCCTGGCCGTCAATCTCAACACCTGGAACCGGCTGGAGCCGCGTGTGCAGCAGTTCTTCCTCGACCAGGTGAAGGCCTACGAGGACAAGATGTGGCAGACGCTCAAGGCGGCGGATGCCCAGGCCGACAACTGCAACTTCAACCGCGGCCCGTGCACCATGGGTCGCCCGGCCAACATGACCGAGGTGCCGGTAAAGCCGGCGGAAGCGGAAGTGCACAAGCGGCTCGTCGAGGGCGCGGTGCTGGCGAACTGGGCCCGCCGCTGCGGCGCGGAGTGCGCCCGTGAATGGAACGACACGGTCGGCAAGACGCTCGGCCTGAGGGCGCCGGTTCCCTGATCATGCGTGACGCCGGTCCGGCGGCCCATGGCCGGGCCGGCGATCCTTTCGTGCGGTACGGAGCAGGCGCGTGACGCGCATGATGAGAGGACTCGCCGTGCTGGCCCGGTCCGGACTTTGGTTCGGCGGCGCGCTGATCCTCCTCTCCGCGGTGCTGATCGGCATCGACGTGTTCCTGCGCAAGGTCTTCGTCGTGTCGATCGGCGGCGCGGACGAGCTCGCCGGCTACGCGCTCGCGATCGGCACGGTCTGGGCGCTCGGGGCGACGCTGCTCGACCGCGGGCATATCCGGATCGATTCGCTCTACATGCTGCTGCCGGCGCCGATCCGGATCGTGCTCGACTTCGTGGGCCTGATCCTGCTGGTCGGCTTCTTCGCCCTCGTGTTCTGGCATGGCCTCGGCGTGTTCGAGCAGTCCTGGGTGTCGCATTCGCGCAGCCAGTCCGCACTCGAAACCCCGCTCGTGATCCCGCAGGCGATCTGGCTGATCGGGCTCGCGATGTTCCTCCTGGTCGGCGCCGCCCTGTTCGTGGCAGCGCTCGGCCGGGTGGTCCGGGGCGACCGTGCCGGCGTGGCCGGGCTGATCGGCACGCGCTCGGCGGCCGAGGATGTCGCCGAGGAGGTCCGCGCCGCGGAGCGGCGGCGGTGACGGCGCGGCCACGATGATCCCCACCACCATCCTGATCCTGCTCGGCCTGCTCGGCGCCGGCATCCCCGTGGCGGCGGCGCTCGGCGTGCTGGGACTGGCCCTGGGCGAGATCTACGCGCGCTTCCCGCTGCACCTCGCGATGGGCGAGATGGCGTGGGCGACCTCGAACTCGTTCCTGCTGGTCGCGATCCCGTTCTTCGTGCTGCTCGGCGAGATCCTGCTGCGCTCGGGGTCGGCCGAGCGGATGTATGCCGCCCTGGTGCAGTGGGTGCCGTGGCTGCCGGGCGGGCTGATGCATTCCAACATCGCCGCCTGCGGCCTGTTCGCCGCCACCTCGGGGTCGAGCGTCGCGACCGCCGCGACGATCGGCACGGTGGCGATGGGCGAGATCGAGCGGCGCGGCTACAACGAGCGGCTGTTCCTCGGCACCATTGCCGCCGGCGGCACGCTCGGCATCCTGATCCCGCCTTCGATCAACATGATCGTCTATGGCGTGCTGACGGAGACCTCGATTCCCGCCCTCTATCTCGCGGGGCTGGTGCCGGGGATCCTGCTCGCGTCGCTGTTCAGCCTGACCGTGCTGATCGTCTGTCTCGTCCGGCCCGGGCTCGACGGCGAGCGCGTGCCGACGACCTGGGAAGGGCGCTGGCGGTCGCTGCCCGACCTGATCCCGCCGCTGTTCATCTTCCTCGCCGTGGTGGGTTCGATCTATGCGGGGCTCGCGACCGCGACCGAGGCGGCAGCGCTTGGCGTGCTCGCGGCGCTGCTGGTCGCGGCCTGGAAGCGGCGGCTGACCTGGGGTGTGCTCCGTGAATCGCTCGAAGGCACGATGCGCACCACCGCGATGATCATGGCGATCCTGATCGCCGCCTATTTCCTGAACTTCGTGATCACCTCGATCGGGCTGACCGCGATGGTCAACCGCAGCATCACCGCGCTCGGCCTCGGTCGGTTCGAGCTGCTGCTCGTCGTCATCGGGTTCTACCTCGTGCTCGGCATGTTCATGGAGACGCTGTCGATGATGGTCGCGACCGTGCCCATCATCGTGCCGGTGCTGGTGCGCACGGGGTATGATCCGGTCTGGCTCGGCGTGCTGATCGTGCTCTTGATGGAGACGGCGATGATCACGCCGCCGATCGGCATCAACCTCTACGTGGTGCAGGGCCTGCGCAAGCGCGGCCGGATCGACGACGTGATGATCGGCGCGGCCCCCTTCGTGCTGACCCTGATCGCGATGATCGCGCTCCTGGTGGTCTGGCCCGACATCGCGCTCTGGCTGCCGCGCACCGCGCGGGGATAGGGAGCTACCGCTCGATCAGGACGTTGCTCGCGTCGTCGAGCCGCGCGCGCCAGCCCGGCAGCACCAGGCAGGTGGCGTCGTACTCCTCGACGATCAGCGGCCCTGTCCGCTCGGCGGCGAGATCGGCGCGGCGCAGCACGGGCGTCTCGATCCAGCCGGTTGCGGTGCCGAAATAGGCGCGTCGCGGCGCGATCGCCCCCTCGCTGCGCGCGGGCGTGGTGTGTTCCGGCAGGCGGCCGTTCGCGCGCAGCCCGTGCCCGACCACCTGGATCGAGACGAGCTCGACCGGCTCCTCCGCGCCGGCGCGATGGCCGTAGGTGCGTTCGTGCTCGACGCCGAACGCCTCCTCCAGATCGCGCAGCGCGGCCGCGTCGAGCGGCCCGTCGGGCACGGGCACGGTGAGGTCGAAGCTCTGGCCGTGATAGTGCAGCGCGGCCGCACGCGTCACCCGTGCGGTGGGTGCCGTGAATCCCTCCGCCGCGAGTTGCGCGCGCGCCTGGGCGGCGAGCGCGTCCCACGCCGCGTTCAGTTCCGCGAGATCGAGCGCGCGGGTGAGCCGACGGAAGCTGCGCGCGTAATGATGCTCGGTGTCGGCGTAGAGCAGGCCGAAGGACGAGAACAGCCCGGGCGAGGGCGGCACGACGATCCGCCGCATGCCGAGTTGTTCGGCCATGCCGCAGGCGAAGAGGGGACCGTTGCCGCCGAAGGCGAACAGCGCGAAGCCGCGCGGATCGCGCCCACGTTCCGTCGAGACGGCGCGGATCGCGCGGATCATGTTCGAGGCCGCGATCAGATGCGCCCCGTGCGCGGCGCGCGCGAGCTCAAGCCCGAGCGGACGCGCGACCTTGTCCTCGAATACGGACGCCGCACGCGCCGCGTTCAGCGTCACCGCACCGCCGACGAGGTGATGCGGATTGAGGTAGCCGAGGATCACGTTCGCATCCGTGATCGTCGGCGCGGTGCCGCCCCGGTCGTAGCAGACCGGCCCCGGCACGGCGCCCGCGCTCTCGGGGCCCACCTGCACCCCGCCGGCGGCATCGACGCGCACCAGCGAGCCGCCGCCGGCGCCCACTTCCGCGAGGTCGATCGCCGGCACCTTCAGAAGATAGCCCGCGCCCGTGAGCAGTCGCGATCCGACCATGATGCCGGTCCCGACCGAGTATTCGGCGGCGCGCGCGACATGCCCGCCCTCGACGGTCGCGGCCTTCGCGGTGGTGCCGCCCATGTCGAAGGTGATGATGTCGGGCAGGTCCTTCGCGCGCGCGAGCGCCTGCGCGCCGATCACGCCGCCGGCGGGGCCAGACTCGATGATGTGCATCGGCCGGGCGGCCGCCGCCTCGGAGGCCATCAGCCCGCCATTGGACTGCATCAGCAACAGCCGCGCCGGCACGCCCGCGCTGTCGAGCCCGCTGCGCAGCGCGCGCAGGTAGCGCGCGACGATCGGCATCACATAGGCGTTGATCACCGTGGTCGAGGTGCGCTCGTACTCCTTGATCTCGGGCAGCACCTCGGACGAGACCGAGAGCGGCAGATCGGGTGCCAGGCGGCGCACGATCCCGGCGAGCAGCGTCTCGTGCGCGGGATTGGCGTAGGCGTGCAGCAGGCAGATCGCGATCGCCTCGACGCCCTCGTCGATCAGGTCGCGCACCACGGCCTCGGCCTCGGCCGGATCGAGCGGCCGCTCGACGCGCCCGCGGGCATCGACGCGCTCATCCACCACGCGGCGCAGCCGGCGCTCGACCAGGGGGGGCGGCTTCTCCCAGGCGATGTCGTAGAGCCGCGGCATGCGCAGCGTGCGGATCTCCAGCACGTCGCGGAAGCCCTTGGTGGTGATCAGCCCGGTGCGCGCACCCTTGTGCTCCAGGATCGCGTTGGACGCGACCGTGGTGCCGTGCCTGATCTCCTCGATCGTACCGCCGGCGATGCCGGTCTCGGCGAAGAGCTGGCCCAGGCCCTCGACGATCGCGCGCGCATAGTCGCCGACGCTGGAGGAGATCTTCTTCGTGTGCACGGTGCCGTCGGCGCCGAGCAGCACGATGTCGGTGAAGGTGCCGCCGATATCGACACCGACGCGCCAGGTCGTGACCATGCCCGTCACTCCGCCGCCCGGGGCAGCGGATCGGTGCGTTGCACCTTGGGTGGCGCCTGCCAGCCGCGCCGCGCACGCAGCTCAGCGCGAAGGCGCGCGGTGGCCGCGGCATCGACGGCGCCGCCGGCGACCACCACACCGTAATCGGCGGCGGCCTTGGCGACCGAGAGCAGCTCGTTGCGCACGTCGCGCAGCACCAGCGCAGGGTCGCGTTCCAGCGGATCGCCCCAGCCGCCGCCACCGGCGAGCACGTGGCGGAACACCTCGCCGCGGCGGATGGTCATCGTGAGCTTGGAGGGCAGGGGTTCGGCCGCGCCATCCGGGTTCAGAACGTTCTCGGACGGCGCGCCGGGGCTGCCGCCGTAGAGGCCGAAGGGCCGGTGCACGCGCCGATCCGAGCGCACCTGCAACGTGCCCTCCGCCTCCAGGAAGCGGTAGTCGCGGCGGAACGGCACGCCGCCGCGGAACATCCCGGCACCCGCCCTGTCGGGCACGAACTCGTAGGCGAGGAGCTGGATCGGCTGCTCCGCCTCGGTCACCTCGACCGAGTGCGAGGCCATGTTGGCGAACATGTGGCTGTTGCCGTCCAGCCCGTCGGCCCAGGGACGCGCTCCCCAGGCGCCGCAGGTGAAGTCGACGTAGATGAACGGCCTGCGCTCGGCGTCCCACCCGCCGATCGAGATCCCCGTGTTGCCGCCGTCGCCGGCGGCGAAGACGCGGTCGGGGAGCATCATCGCGAGCGCGCCGAACACGCAGTCGGTCATGCGGAACCCGGTCAGCCCGCGCGCCGCGCAGGCGGCCGGCAGCACGCCGTTGCCGACCGTGCCGGGCGCGCAGATCACCTCGATCGCGCGGAACACGCCCTCGTTGTTCGGGATGCCCGCCGGCAGCACGGAGCGCACGGCGGTGTAGGAGGCGGCCTTGGTGAAGGAGAGCGTATTGTTGATCGCCCCCTTCACCTGCGGATTCGTGCCGGTCCAGTCCACCACCATGTGGCCGCCCTGCTTCCTCAGCGTGACGAACAGGCGGATCGGCTTGCCGACATCCACGCCGTCGTCGTCGATCCAGTCCTCGAACGACCATTCGCCGTCCGGCAGCTCGGCGAGCGCCGCGCGCGTCAGCCGCTCGGCATAGTCGATCACCTCCTCCATGTAGAAGGCGACGGTGTCAGGGCCGTAGCGGGCGACGAGCTCGGCGAACTGGGTCTCGGCGATATGGCAGGCGGCGAGCTGGGCGCGCAGGTCGCCGAACAGCCGCACCGGCAGGCGTACGTTGCGCTCGATGATCGCCATCAGCGTCTCGTTGCGCACGCCGCGGTCGTAGAGCTTGAGCGGCGGGATGCGCAGCCCCTCGGCGTAGATCTCGGTCGAGTCGGAGGCATTCGAGCCGGCGACGCGGCCGCCCACGTCGGTGTGGTGGCAGACGGTCGCGGCGAAGGCGAGGCGCCTGCCCTGGTGGTAGAGCGGCTTGAAGACGAAGATGTCGGGCAGGTGCATCCCGCCGTCGAACGGGTCGTTCAGGCAGTAGATGTCGCCCTCGTGCATCGAGTCGCCGAAATGGCGCATCACGCTTTCGAGCGCGGTCGGGATCGAGCCGAGATGTCCGGGCAGCGTCAGTCCCTGCGCCACCAGTCGCCCGTTCGCGTCGGCGAAGGCGGTCGAATAGTCCATGTTGTCCTTCAGCACGCCCGAATAGGTGGTGCGGAACACCGTCAGCGCCATCTCGTCGGCGATCGAGAAGATCGCGTTGCGGAAGAGCTCGAACGCGATCGGGTCGTGGCTGGCGGACATGGAGTGTGCGGGCCTCGTGCGCTGGGTGCGCGCGAGTGTCGGCGCAGATGCCGGGTGCCGCAAGCGGGGTGCGGATTGACCGGCCGCGCGCGCGTCTCCAGCATCGCGCGATGATGCCGGAGCCCGAACGCGCGTTGCTGTGCCACGTGCTGGAGACGCCAGGCGAGGCGATCCCCGCCGCCGCGCGCGATGCGGCGCGCGTGTTCATCCTCGACACGCTCGCGGTCGGCATCGCCGGCACGGCCCATGAGGATCAGCCTGGAATCATCGCCGCCGCGTCGCGCTGGGGCGCGGCCGGCGCGGCGACGGTCTGGGGCGAGGGCACGCGCCTGCCGGCCGCACAGGCAGCGTTCGTCAACGCGTTCCAGGCTCATGCGCTGGAGTTCGACGCGATCCACGAGCGGGCGGTGGTGCACGCGATGACGCCGACCCTCGCCGCGGCCCTCGCCGAGGCGGAGCGGCAGGGTGGCGTCAGCGGTGCGCGCCTCGTCTCGGCGGTGGTGTTCGGTCTGGAGCTCGCCTGCACGATCGGCGCGGCCTCGCGCGGGCCGATGCGGTTCTTCCGCCCCGCCACCGCCGGCATGTTCGGCGCCTATGGTGCGGTCGCGCGGCTGCGCGGCTTCGACCTCGCGAAGGGCGCGGCCGGGGCGGGACTGCTGCTCGGCCAGATCCCGGGAACGATGCAGGCGCATCACGAGGGCGGCATGGCGCTCGCGGTGCAGATGGGCTTCGCCGCTGGCGCCGGGCTGCGCGCCGCCGACCTCGCCGAGGCGGGCGCGCGCGGCCCCGAGGGGTGGCTGACCGGCGCGTCCGGGTTCCTGGCGATGACGGAGCCCGAGCACGATCTCGCACCGGGGCTCGCGGCGCTCGGGCGCACGTGGCAGGCGCAGGCGTTGTCGCACAAGCCGTTCCCGTCGGGTCGGCTCACGCATCCGGTGATCGACGGGCTGCAACGGTTGCGCGCGGGCGAGACGATCGATCCCGCATCGGTGCGCGAGGTGCGGCTCCATCTGCCGCCGCTGGCGATGCGTCTGGTGGGGCGCCCCTTGCGCGACGACCTGACGCCCAACTACGCGCGGCTCTGCCTGCCCTTCGTCGCGGCGACGACGCTGCGCTTCGGCACGGTCGGGCTCGCCGATTTCACGCCCGCGCGCCTGACCGATGCCGCGACGCTCGCGCTCGCCGGCAAGGTGCGGCTGATGGCGGACGACAACCCCGATCCGAACGCGGTCGTGCCGCAGACGATCGAAATCGAGCATGTGACGACCGCGCGCATCACCGTCGAGCACACGCTCGGCAGCCCGGCGAATCCGCTCCCGCGTGACGCGCAGATCGCGAAGGTGGCGGCTTGCCTCGCCGCCGCCCGCCGCCCGCGGGCGGATGTCGCTGCGCTCGTCGCCGCGGTCGAGACGCTCGACACCGCGCCCGACCTCGGCGCGCTCATGCGCGCCGCGTCGGGCTGAGGTTACGCCGCACGCATCAGCGCGGTCGTCTGCTCCACGAGGCGCGCGAGCCCGGCCTCGGGGGTGAGGTCGCCGCGCATGATCGAGGTCAGGATCTCCTGCTGCGCGCGGTGGATGCGCGGCCCGTTCGCGCCGTAATCCTCCCACGGCAGCGACCGGTCGGCCTGCAACGCGGCCGAACGCGCGTTCGGGTTCTGCTGGTAGTAGCTGCCGAGGAACTCCGGCCCGGCCGCGCGCAGATTGGTCGGAAGGTAGCCGGTCATCTCGACAGCGATCTTCTGCGCCAAGGGACCCGCGGAGAATTTCACGTACTCCCAGGCCGCGCGGCGCTTGGCCTCGTCGCGGGCCATGATCACTGCCGCGTTGCCGCCCGTGGGCACGCCGCCGTTCTGCTTGTCGGTGATCGGGAAGGGCGAGGTGCGCAGCGGGAAGCGCCCACCGACCAGCCCGGTGATCACCGAGAGCCGGGCGGGGCTGTCGAAGATGATGCCGATGCCGCCGGTGGCGAATTGCTGGCGGTTCTGGTCCGCGCCGATCAGTTCCATGCCGCATTCGGTGACGAAGCGCCGCGCGAGCCGCACCGCCGCGAGCCCGGCGGCATCACCGAAGGTGACGGTCTTGCCGTCCGCCGACAGCATCCGCCCGCCGCCCTGTTGAACCAGCGCCTGGAACAGCCAGTCGGAGTCGAAGCTGTTGATGTAGTAGGACACGCCCATCGCGTTCGGTGCGGCCCGCTTGATGCGCGCGCCGAGGGCGATCACCCCGTCCCAGGAGTCCGGGAACGCGTCCGGGTCGCCGCCGGCGCGCGCAACGAGTTCGGGGTTGTAGTAGGCGATCGGCGAGGAGGCGTTGAACGGCATGCCGAATTGCGTGCCGTCCACCTTGCCCAAGGCCAGCATGCGCGGGCTGAAGTTCTCGCTGGCCCAGGTGGCGCCCTCGGCGGCGATCAGCGGGCCGAGATCGATGATCTGGTTGCGCGCGGCCAGCGTGCGCGCGAGTTCGGGCAGGCGGTTGAAGCCGGAGAACGTCACGTCCGGGAGCTGGTTGGTCAGCGCGCCGCGCAGCAGCGCCTGGTGCAGCTCGTCGTAGTTCGGGATGATCTGGCGGAAGGCGATCCGGATGGTCGGGTTCGCCTTGGTGAACTCCTCGGCGATCGGCGCGAAGAACCGCGCGAAGGAGGGGTAGGCGTGCACGACGTCGAGCGTCACCGGCGCCTGCGCGGCCGCGCGCTCCGCGGGCAGGGTGGCGGCGAGCGTGGCAGCGCCGGTACCGGTCAGCAGTTGCTTGCGTGTCAGCATCGGAGTCTCTCCTTTCGAGTGTGCCGGTCAGCGAACCCCGGTCATGGTGATGCCGCGCACGAAGGCGCGGCGGGCAACGAGGAAGCCGACGATCATCGGCCCGGTGATCAGCGCCGCGGCCGCCATCAGCGCGCCATAGTTGCCGCCCGTCTCGGCATCGCGGAAGGCGAGGATGCCCAGTGCGGGGGTCGCGCGCTCGGACGAGGTGACGACGATCAGCGGCCAGTAGAGATCGTTCCAGTGTGCGACGACCGAGAACACCGAGAACGCGGCGATCGCCGGCAGTGCCGCAGGGGCCGCGATGCGCCAGACGATCTCGAACTCGCCCATGCCGTCGAGCCGGGCGGCCTGAAGGATCTCCTCCGGGTAGGTGCGGAAGAACTGGCGGAACAGGAACAGGCCGAACACGGTCAGGAAGAACGGCATCATCAGCGCGAAATAGGTGTCGAGCAGCCGCAGATTCGCGAGCGCGATGTAGAGCGGCAGGGCGGGCACCTGGATCGGGATGCAGAGCCCGAACAGCACCAGACCGAACAGCAGGCCGCGGCCGCGGAACGAGAGCCGCGCGAGCGCGTAGGCCGCCGGGATCGCGGTGAGCAACTGCACCGCGAGGATGCCGCCGCAGACGATCACGCCGTTCAGCATCGCGCGCGGCAGGTTGCTCGCCCCCAGCGCCTGGCCGTAGTTCTCGACCCCGGCGAAGCGCGACGGGATCGGATCGAACACCGCACCGAACACCTCCTCGGGCGGGCGGATCGAGGTGAGCAGCATCCACACGAAGGGCGCGGCCATCACCACGGCACCCGCGAGCAGCACGGCGTGCGACGCGATCCGGCCGATCAGGCGTCCCGGCCTCATGCCCCCGCCCTCATGCGTAGTGCACCTTGCGCTCGAGCACGCGCGCCTGGAGGATCGAGAGGCCGGCGAGGAACACCAGCAGCACCACTGTCATCGCGGCCGCGTAGCCCATGCGGAAGTACTGGAAGCCTTCCAGATAGAGGATGTAGAGCAGCGTCTCGGTCGAGCCGAGCGGGCCGCCGCGCGTCAGCACCACCACGGTGTCGAACACCTTGAACGCGGTGACGGTGGAGGTGACGGTGACGAACATCGTCGTCGGGCCCAGCAGCGGCCAGGTGACGCGGAGGAAGCGGTCGGCGCCGTAGCGCGCGCCGTCGAGCGCGGCCGCCTCGTAGAGCTCGCGCGGGATCGCCGACAGTCCGGCCAGGAACAGCACCATGTTGAAGCCGATCAGCTGCCAGATGCCGATCAGCGCCAGCGTGCCGAGGGCGAAATCGGGGTCGTTCAGCAGGTCGATCCGTCCGAAGCCGAGATCGGCGAGCAGCGGCGTCACCGGGCCGAGCGTGGGGTGCAGCATGAACTGCCAGACGGTGGCCATCGCCACCAGTGTGGAGGTGACGGGGAGAAAGTAGATCACCTCGTAGATCGTGCGTGTCCGGATGCGCGCGTGCACCAGCAGCGCCACACCGAGGCCGCCGAACACGGCCACCGGCAGCACGAAGGCGACGTAGAGGAAGGTGTTGCGCAAGCTGCGCTGGAACACGGGATCGGCGAACATCGCCGCGTAGTTGTCGAGCCCGATCATGCGCACCGCGATCGCGCCGAGCCGGTAGTCGGTCGCCGAGAGTGCGACCAGCACCGCGAGCGGGGCGAGCAGGATCACCACGATCAGCAGCAGGGCCGGGGCGGCGAAGATCGCGCCCCAGCGCGCCTCGGTGCGGGCCTGCGGCGAGCCGGGCGCGCGCGGGCTCATCTCACGCCACCCCGGCGAGGCGGCGCACGGCGATGCGCGCGCCGTCGGCGCCGAACAGATGCGTCCCCGCCGGTGCAACCGCGAGCGCGAGGTCTTCGCCGAGCAGTCCCGCCGCGGCGGCGGCATCGTGCTCGGCGGCGGTGATGCGCACGACCAGCGGCGCGTCTCCCGCGCCGGCGAGGGTGGCGTGCAGCATCCACTCCGCGCCCAGGTTCTCGGCGCGCTTCAGCCGCGCGCGCAGCACCGGCCCGTCGTGGCGCGCCGGCGCCGGATGCAGCGCCTCGGGCCGGATGCCGACGGTGACGCGCGTGCCCGCCGCCACCCCGGGCGCGATCGGCAGCCGCACCCCGTCGATGCGCACACCGCCCGTGCCGTCGGCCTCGCCTTCGAGCAGGTTGATCGGCGGCGAGCCGATGAAGCGCGCGACCGCGACCGTCGCCGGCCGGTCGTAGAGATCGGCGGGGGTGCCAAGCTGGAGGATGCGGCCCTGGTCCATCAGCGCGACCCGGCTCGACATCGTCATCGCCTCCACCTGGTCGTGGGTGACGTAGATGAAGGTGATGCCGAGGCGGGCGTGCAGCTCGGCGAGTTCGCTCCGCATGTGCACGCGCAACGCCGCGTCGAGATTGGACAGCGGCTCGTCCATCAGGAACACGCGCGGGCGGCGCACCATGGCGCGGCCCAGCGCCACGCGCTGGCGCTGCCCGCCCGAGAGCTGCGCGGGCTTGCGGTCGAGCAGATGGGCGATCTGCAGGGTCTCGGCGACCGCGCGCACCTCGGCCATGATGCCGCGCATCACGCGCGGCCGGCGCGGCGAGAGATGCCGGATCAGCGGCAGCCGCTCGGCGAGGGTGAGCCGGCGCATCTCCAGCGGGGTCGCCATGTTTCCCGCCACCGTCATGTGCGGGTAGAGCGCGTAGGACTGGAACACCATCGCAACGTCCCGCTCGTCGGGGCGCAAATGATCCACGCTCCGCCCGCCGATCGCGACCGAGCCGGCATCCGCGGTCTCGAGCCCGGCGATGATGCGCAAGAGCGTGGACTTGCCGCAGCCCGACGGGCCGACCAGGGTGAGGAACTCGCCGCCTTCGATCGCGAGGTCGATCGCCTCCAGCACGCGCGTCGGCCCGAACGATTTGGCGATGCCCGACAGCACCACGCCGTCCGCCAGCCTGCCCGAGTCCCTCACGCCCATGCACCCCTGCGACGCCGTGGCCCTATAGCGATGCTATCCCGGCCCGGCCCGTGATCGTTCGATGACAGCGCGCTCGCCATCGCGCAGCGCGCGGCGGATAATCTTGCCCGTGGTGGTGAGCGGCAGCGAGTCGACGAAAGCGATCTCGCGCGGGTATTCGTGCGCCGCGAGGCGGGTGCGCACGAAGCCCTGGATCTCGGCCGCGAGTGCCCTAGACGGCGCGATCCCCTCGCGCAGCACCACGAACGCCTTGACGATCTCGGTGCGCACCGCGTCGGGCTTGCCGATCGCCGCCGACATCAACACTGCGGGGTGGCGGTTCAGGCAGTCCTCGATCTCGCCCGGCCCGATCCGGTAGCCGGCGGAGGTGATCACGTCGTCGTCGCGGCCGACGAAGCGCAGGTAGCCGTCCTCGTCCACGGTGCCCTGATCGCCGGTGACCAGCCAGTCGGCCCGGAACTTGCGCGCGGTCGCGTCCGGATTGTTCCAGTAGCCGAGGAACATCACCGGGTCGGGGCGGCGGATCGCGATGTCGCCGAGCGCGCCGGGCGGCAGGCGCTCGCCCGCGGGACCGATCACCGCGACGTCGTGGCCCGGCACGGGCCGGCCCATGGAACCCGGGCGCACGGGATAGAGGCCGGCGCAGTTCGAGACCACCAGGTTGCACTCGGTCTGGCCGTAGAACTCGTTGATGGTCAGGCCGAAGGTGGCGCGGCCCCAGTCGAGCAGTTCCTCGCCCAGGGTTTCGCCGCCGGAAGCCACCGACCGCACGGCCAGGCCGGCAGGCGGCCGCGCCGCGCGCAGCATCCGAAGCGCGGTCGCCGGCATGAACACGTTGCGCACGCCGTGCCGCGCCATCAGGGCGAAGGCGGCGTCCGCGTCGAACTTCGCCATGCGGTGCGCCAGCACCGGCACGCCGTGGAACAGGCTCGGCAGCAGCACGTCGAGCAAACCGCCGATCCAGGCCCAGTCGGCCGGCGTCCAGAACAGGTCGCCCGGTCGGGGGAACAGCTCGTGCGGCAGCTCGACGCCGGGCAGGTGGCCGAGCAGCACGCGCTGGGCGTGCAGCGCGCCCTTGGGTGGGCCGGTCGTGCCGGAGGTGTAGATGATGATCGCCGGGTCGTCGGCGGACGTATCGGCGCAGGCGTGATCGGGCGAGGCGCGCGCCAGCAGGCGCGGCAGGTCCTCGGCGCCTGGGGCGGGACCATCGACCGACAGCACGCGGCCGAGTGCCGGCAGACCGTCCCGCAGCGCGTCGAGCTTGGCCGCACCCTCCTCGTCGGTGATCACCGCCGCGGCGCCGGAGTCGCCCAGCCGGTAGGCCAGCGCCTCGGGCCCGAACAGCACGAACAGCGGCACCGCGATCGCGCCGAGGCGGTAGGCGGCGAGATGCGCGACCGCCGCCTCCGGGCGCTGCGGCAGCAGGATGCCGACCCGGTCGCCACGGCCGATCCCGCCCGCGGCGAGCACGTTGGCAAGCCGGCACGAGGCCGCGTGCAGATCGTCGAAGCTCCAGCGCCGCACGCCCTCGGCGGCGAGATGGATCAGCGCCGTGCGGCCGGTCCCGTCGGCCCAGCGGTCGCAGCACGCCTCGGCGATGTTGAACCGCGCCGGGATCGTCCAGGCGAAGCGGGCGATCAGATCGGCGTAGTCGCTGGGTGCGGGCGGCAGCACGCGCGCGTATCCTCCCGGGGTCTTGCAGCGAAGCCCGGCAGACAAACCTATCCCGACGCGGAAGGACTGACGATGGCGAAGAGTGGCGAGAGCGGCGTCTTCGGCGCGATCCGCGACAAGCTGATCGCGAGGAAGCAGGACTGGGCGCGCGAGGGGCGGCTGCTGACCGGCGCGCATGGCACCCGCGAGGTGGACCGGCTGCCGCCCGGCCAGCGCCTGGTGCGCGACTGGCCCGTGCTCGATCTCGGCGTGCAGCCCGCGATTCCGCGCGAGACGTTCCGCCTGATCGTGGACGGCCTGGTCGAGACCCCGATGGTGCTGGACTGGGACGGGCTGATGGCGCTGCCGCAGTCGGAGGACGTGTCCGACATCCACTGCGTCACCGCCTGGAGCCGCTACGACAACCGCTGGTCGGGCGTGCGCGCCACCGACCTCCTCGCGGCGGTGAAGCCCAGGCCGGAGGCGCGGCACGTGCTGTTCCAGTCCTCCGACGGCTACACCACCAACGTGCCGATGCCCGCCTTCGCTGACGACGACGTGATGCTGGCGCATGGTTGGGATGGCGCACCCTTGGATCGTCGCCATGGCGGGCCGCTGCGCGTGGTCATCCCCAGGCTCTATTTCTGGAAGAGCGCGAAGTGGGTCCGCCGCATCACGTTCGCGGCCGAGGATCAGCCGGGCTTCTGGGAGACGCGCGGCTATCACAACCACGGCGATCCGTGGATGGAGGAGCGATATGGTTGACCGCATGCGGCGGGCCCTCGGCCTGGTTGGCGCTCTCGGCGTGGCGCTCGCGCCGTTCCGCCCGGACCCGGCCCTGGCGGCCGAGCATACGGCGTGGGACTTCAGCTTCGACTCGATCGAGGGCGGGCCGATGCCGCTCGCGCGATGGCGCGGCCGGCCGCTGCTGGTGGTGAACACGGCCTCGTTTTGCGGCTTCACCGGGCAGTATGCCGGGCTGCAGGCGCTGCACGAGCGCTACGAGGCGCGCGGCCTGGTCGTGATCGGCGTGCCCTCGAACGACTTCCGCCAGGAGCGCGAGGACAACGCCGCGATCAAGCAGTTCTGCGAGGTGGAGTTCGGCGTCGAGTTCCCGCTCGCGACCCTGAGCCGCGTGACCGGGCGCGACGCGCACCCGTTCTACCGCTGGGCGGCGGCCGCGTCCGGGCCGCCGCGCTGGAACTTCCACAAATACCTGGTGGACCGGGCGGGCAGGATCGCCGGCGCCTGGGGCTCGCGCACGACGCCCGACAGCCCCGAGCTGATCGGCGCGATCGAGGCCGCGCTCGCCGCTCCCGCGCCCTCAGCCTGAGCCGCGCGGCAGGAACGCGAGGGCCACGACGGCGAGGCTGGCCGAGGCGGCGATGCCGAGCGCCATGGTCCAGCCCTCGGCGTCCAGCGCCTGGGCGACCGCGAGTCCGCCGAAGGCGGCCGTGCCCCATTGCAGGAAGCCGAGCAGCGCCGAGGCGCGCCCCGCCATGTGCGGGAACGGCGCGACCGCGCCCGATTGCGCGTTCGGCTGGGCAAGTGCGAAGGCCACCATGTAGAGCACCATCGGCAGGGTGACAGTGGCGATCGAGGAGCCGAACAGCGCGAGTGCGGCCGGCCCGGACCAGCCGAAGGCCCCGCAGAGCCCGACGCCGAGATACAGCATCCGGCGCACGCCGAGACGCGGGCTGATCCGGCGGGCGAGCGCGCTGCCGGCGATGTAGCCAGCGACCGCGGCGGCGAACAGCAGACCGTAGCCTTGCGGCCCGAGGCCGAGCCCCGTCTGCGCCACATGCGACGAGCCCGAGATGAAGCAGAACAGCCCCGTGTAGGTGAAGGTCGCGATCGCCGCGTGGCTGAGAAAGCCGCGATGCCGCAGGAGCGCGGCATAGGCGGCGGCGAGCCGGGCCGGGTCGAGTGCGGTGCGGTCGAGCGCGGGCACGGTTTCGGGCAGGAACCGTGCGGCCGCCAGCGCGATCGCGCCCGCGAGCAGTGCGAGCAGCCAGAACGCCGCGCGCCAGCCGGCAAGCGCCACGACCAGCCCGCCCAGCACCGGCCCGGCCGCGGGTGCGAGCGCCATCAGCCCGGCGATGGTGGCGAACACGGCGGCCGCGCGGGGCGGATCGGTCGTATCACGCACGATCGCGCGCGCTACCACCGGGCCGCCGCAGGAGCCGACCGCCTGCACGACCCTGGCGGCCACCAGCCAGCCGAGGCTCGGCGCGAGCGCGCAGGCGAGGGTGGCGGCGAGATAGATCGTGAGCCCGACCGCCGTGGCGGGGCGGCGGCCGAACCTGTCGGCGAGGGGCCCGTAGAGGAGCTGGGCGGGGGCGAAGCCGAGCAGGAAGCCCGAGAGCGTCCACTGCACGCCGGCCGCGTCCGTGCCGAAGGCGGCGGCGATGGCCGGCAGCGCGGGCAGGTAGAGATCGGTCGACAGCGGGCCGAGCGAGACGAGCGCCGCAAGCAGCGAGACTGGTGGCGTCACGGCGGGCTCAAGGCGCGCCCAGGATCGGCATCAGTTCGTCGAACACCGCGTGGAACATCGCCTCCGTCAGCCGCCCGGTGTTCGTGTTGTAGCGGCTGCAATGATAGCTGTCCGCCAGCACGAATCCGTCGAGCCGGTGCCGCGCGCCGTGCGCGAAGCGTGCGGAGGAGGCGGGCCGGCCGAGCGCGCGCAGCACCGCGCCATGCGCGACCCCGCCGAGGGCCAGCACCGCCCGCAGCCGCGGCATCGCCGCGAGTTCGCCCTTGAGGAACGGGTTGCAGGCGGCGATCTCGGCCGGCGTCGGCTTGTTCTCGGGCGGCACGCAGCGCACCGCGTTGCAGATCCGCGCCCGCGTCAGCCGGAGCCCGTCATCCGGCCGCGCCTCGTAGCGCCCCTCTGCGAGACGGAAGTGCAGCAACGTGGCGTAGAGCAGATCCCCCGCCCAGTCGCCGGTGAAGGGGCGGCCGGTGCGGTTGGCGCCGCGCAGCCCCGGCGCGAGGCCGACGATCAGCAGCGGCGCATCCAGCGGGCCGAACGAGGCCACGGGCGCGTTGTGCCAGGCAGCGAAGCGGGCGCGGTTCTCGGCGCGGAACGAAGCGAGCCTCGGGCAGCGCGGGCAGTCGCGCGGCGGCGCCGCGGGCGTGCCGCTCACTCGGCGGTGCCGGTCTCCGGCACCCCACGCCAGGGCTCGGATGGCGTGGCGCGCGGTCCGCCGACGGTCTCGACCGTGAAGGGCCGGCCGGTCACGCCCACGCGCTCGCCCACCCGCTCCTCGCGTGGCATCCCGGGCTCGCGCGGCGGCACGACGCGGCGGGTGAACTCGCCCATGATGTCGGCGAGGTCGACGAACTGGTCGGCCTGGCGGCGCAGGTCATCGGCAATCAGCACCGGCTGGGTACGGATGGTGCTGATCACCGTGACGCGCACACCCTTGCGCTGCACCGCCTCGACCAGGCGGCGGAAATCGCCGTCGCCGGAGAACAGCACGACATGGTTCACATGCGGCGCCATCTCCAGCATGTCGATGGCGAGCTCGATATCCATGTTGCCCTTGACCCGGCGCCGGCCGGTCGAGTCGGTGAACTCCTTGGCGGGCTTGGTGACGACCGTATAGCCGTTGTAGCCGAGCCAATCGACGAGCGGCTTGAGGGGCGTGTACTCTTCGGTCTCGAGCACGGCGGTGTAGTAGAACATCCGAACCACATAGGCTTTGGTCCGGAAGAACGCATGCAGCGACTTGTAGTCGACATCGAACCCCAGCGTGCGCGACGCTGCATACAAGTTCGCCCCGTCGATGAACACTGCCACGCGCTCAGATCGCTCGAACATTCTTTCTTGGCTCCTCAACCGTCTGCGGGCGCGGAATCCGATGGGCCCGGCAGCCTAAACACGCCTGATGCTGACGTGAATAGGGTATCGGCCACGTTGCAGGGAAATGACAGATGATCCTTGTCGGGTTCGGCGCCAATCTGCCGGGCCACGGCGGCGCGCCGCCGCGGGCCACCCTCGCCTGGGCGCTGGGCCGGGTGAACGCGTTGCCCGGCCTTGCCTTCCGCGCGGTCTCGCGGCTGTGGGATAGCGCGCCGGTGCCGCCCTCCGGCCAGCCCCGCTATCTCAACGCGGTCGCGGCCTATGGGGGCGAGGCCGACCCTGCCGCGCTGCTCGCCGGGCTGAACGCGATCGAGGCGGAGGCCGGGCGGGTGCGCGGCGAGCGCGACGCGGCGCGGGTGCTCGATCTCGATCTGCTCGACCTGAACGGCCTGGTGCGCGACGCCCCGCCGCCCGTTCTGCCGCACCCGCGCCTCGCCGGCCGGGGCTTCGTGCTGCGGCCGCTCGCGGAGGTCGCGCCGCAGTGGTGCCACCCCGTCACCGGCGCGACCGTCGCGGCGCTGATCGCCGCCCTGCCGCCGGACGAGGATTGCCGCCGCCTGGCGTGAACAGGTCAGGGTTGCTTGCCTTCCTCGCTCTTTGCCACTATGAGATAGGGTTCACCCCAGACTTCAGTTCCGGAGGGTCGAGCGCATGGCGCGCGTCACCGTCGAAGACTGCGTCCTCAAGGTTCCCAACCGCTTCGAGCTGGTCATGCTCGCCGCCCAGCGCGCGCGCAACATCAGCCGCGGCGAGGCGCTGACCGTGGATCGCGACAACGACAAGAACCCCGTCGTCGCGCTGCGCGAGATCGCCGAGGAGACCATCGATCTCGAGGCCGTCAGGAGCGACCTGATCAAGAGCCTGCAGCGTCTGCCCGAGCCCGAGCCCGCCTCGGAGGAGGTCATGGACCTGCTGCCGACCGAGAGCAACATCTTCGCCGGCATGGACATCACCCCCGACGAGCAGGCGGCCGAGGAAGGCCCGGTGTCCGAGGACGACATCGAGGCCGCGATCGCCCGCGAACTCGACGGCGGCTGACGCCGGAGCACCCCGCAATGACAACGGCGCAGGCAGGACGGCCCCTCGGCCGCCGGCTTGCGCCGCGAGGATGATCCGGCCTTGCCCGACGGCACGGCGCTCCTCGATCGCGAGCTGGTCGAGCGCGTGCGCGCCTACGACCCCAAGGCCGACGCCGAGCTGATCACCAAGGCCTACGACTTTGCCGCCCGCGCCCATGTCGGCCAGACGCGGGACAACGGCGATCCGTACTTCACCCACCCGGTCGAGGTCGCCAACATCCTGACCGGGTTCCGGGTGGACTCGAACTCGATCGTGACCGCGCTGCTGCACGACGTGGTCGAGGACACCCCGGTCACGCTCGCCGATGTCGAGAAGGGCTTCGGCCGCGACGTCGCCCGCCTGGTCGACGGGGTGACCAAGCTCACCCGCCTCGAACTCCAGTCCGACCGTTCCAAGCAGGCCGAGAACTTCCGCAAGCTCGTGCTCGCGATGAGCGAGGACATCCGCGTCCTGCTCGTCAAGCTCGCCGACCGGCTGCACAACATGCGCACGCTCCGTTTCGTGCGCGACGAGAAGCGCCGCCGCCGGATCGCCGCCGAGACGCTGGAGATCTACGCCCCGCTCGCCGAGCGAATCGGCATGGACCAGGTGAAGACCGAGCTCGAAACCCTCGCCTTCCGCGAGCTCCAGCCCGACGCCTATGCCTCGATCCTCGCGCGCGTCGCCTTCCTGCGCGGCGAGGGCGCGGACACGATCGACCGCGTGACCGAGGAGCTGCGCCGCCTGATGACCGAGCACGGCATCGCCGCCGAGGTGACCGGGCGCGAGAAGAGTCCGTACTCGATCTGGCTGAAGATGCATCGGCGCAACGTCGCGTTCGAGCAACTGTCGGACATCATGGCGTTCCGCGTGGTGGTGGAGAGCGTCGATGACTGCTACCGCGCCCTCGGCGTGGTGCACTCGGCGTTCCGCGTCGTCCCCGGCCGGTTCAAGGACTACATCTCCACGCCCAAGCCGAACGGCTACCGCTCGCTCCATACCGGCGTGATCCTGCCCGGCGCGCAGAAGATCGAGATCCAGATTCGCACGCGCGAGATGCACGAGATCGCCGAATACGGCGTGGCCGCGCACTGGTCTTACAAGGAATCGGGGCCGAAGCCGACCGAGGCGCCGCGCCAGTACCGCTGGCTGCGCAGCCTGCTGGAGATCCTGGAGCAGGCCTCGGGGCCGGAGGAATTCCTCGAGCACACCAAGCTCGAGATGTTCCGCGACCAGGTGTTCTGCTTCACCCCGAAGGGAGACCTGATCACCCTGCCGCGCGGGGCGACCCCGGTCGACTTCGCCTATGCCGTGCACTCCGAGGTCGGCGACACCTGTGTCGGCGCGAAGATCAACGGCCGCATCATGCCGCTGCGCACCGAACTGCAGAACGGCGATCAGGTCGAGATCGTCACCGCGCGCGGCCACACGCCCAATCCGGCCTGGGAACGCTTCGTCGTCACCGGCAAGGCGCGCGCGCGCATCCGCCGCTTCGTGCACGCCCAGCAGCGCGCGCAGAACATCGAGCTCGGCCGCTCCATGCTGGTAAAGGCCTTCCGCCAGGAGGGCGTGGAGGGCGGCGAGAAGGTGCTGGAAGGCGTGCTCAAGACCTTCAAGCAGCCGAGCATCGAGGACCTCCAGGTCGCGGTCGGCTCGGGCGCGATCGGCCCGCGCGAGGTGGTGTTCGCCGCCTATCCGGAACTGCGTCCGACCGCGCGCGCGCCCGCGATCCTGCCGCCGCCGCGCGCCAAGGCGAAGCCCGCCGCACCGGCCGGCCGCGAGGGGCCGGCGAGCGTGCCGATCAGCGGCCTGGTCGCCGGCATGGCGGTGCATTTCGCCGGCTGTTGCCACCCGTTGCCGGGCGATCGCATCGTCGGCATCATCACCACCGGCAAGGGGGTCACGATCCATACCGCCGACTGCCAGACCCTGGAGAGCTTTGCCGCCACGCCGGAACGGTTCCTCGACGTCTCCTGGGACTTCGACCAGACCGCGCAGCAGAAGCATGTCGGCCGCATCACCGTGCTGACTGCCAACCAGCCCGGTGCGCTCTCGACGCTCACCACCATCATCGCCAAGCGCGAGGGCAACATCGTCAACCTCAAGATCGTCAATCGCACGCCCGAGTTCTTCGAGATGCTGATCGACCTCGAAGTGCGCGACCTTGGCCATCTCGGTGAGATCATCGCCGCGCTGCGCGCAAGCCCGCAGATCAGCGCCGTCGAGCGCGCCCGCGCCTGACCTGACCGTCCGACAAGGAAAGGACCCGATGCCCAACCCGCTCCGCCTCGGCGTGAACGTCGATCACGTCGCGACCATCCGCAACGCGCGCGGCGGGGACCACCCTGACCCGGTGCGCGCGGCGCGCGTCGCCAAGGAGGCAGGCGCCGACGGCATCACGGCGCATCTGCGCGAGGACCGCCGCCACATCCGCGACGACGACATGCGCCGGCTCAAGGACGAGATCGCGCTGCCGCTGAACTTCGAGATGGCCGCGACGCCGGAAATGGTCGGCATCGCCCGCGCGCTGCGGCCGCACGCCGCCTGCCTGGTGCCCGAGAAGCGCGAGGAACGCACCACCGAGGGCGGGCTCGATGTCGTCGGGAACAAGGGCGTCGTGGGGGATGCGATCGCCGCACTCGCCGAGGCGGGCATCCGCGTCAGCCTGTTCATCGAGGCCGATCCGCGCCAGCTCGACGCCGCGCGCGAACTGGGCGCGCCGGTGGTGGAACTCCATACGGGCACGTATTGCGAGCATGTCGGTGCGGCGCGCGAGCGCGAACTCGCGCGCATCGGGGCGGCGGCCAGGCACGGCACGGCGATCGGGCTGGAAGTGCACGCCGGGCACGGGCTGTCGTTCGACACGGTCGGGCCGATCGCCGCGATCCCGGAGATCGCCGAGCTGAACATCGGCCACTTCCTGGTGGGCGAGGCGGTGTTCCTCGGGCTTGCTGCCGCGATCCGCGAGATGCGCCGGCGCATGGACAACGCACGCCGCTGACAACGAGGGCAGGGGGCTCCGCCTCCTGCCCGGGTCCCATCGCGGCGTGCCGCGATGGCTGTCCGACCCCCGCCAGGGGCCGCAAGGCCCCTGCACCCCATCAACCGCGCAGCCGCATCATCCGTTCGAGCGTCATCTCGGACAGGCTGTTGATCCCGAGCAGCGCCATGTCGCGGTTGATCTCGGTCGCGAGCAGGCCGATCGCATGCGCCACCCCGTCCTCGCCACCGATTGCCGCGGCGTAGAGGAACGGGCGGCCGATGAAGACGTAGCGCGCACCCAAGGCGATCGCCTTCAGCACATCCGTGCCGCGCCGCACGCCCCCATCCAGCATCACCGGCAGGTCGCCCACGGCCTGCACCACCTCGGGCAGCATCCGCAGCGCCGAGACCGCATAGTCGAGCTGCCGCCCGCCATGGTTCGAGACGATGATCCCGTCCACGCCCTGCGCGCGCGCGATCCGCGCATCCTCGGGATCGAGGATGCCCTTGATCACCAGCCGGCCGCGCCAGCGCTCACGGATCAGCGCGATATGGCTCCAGTCGAAATGATCCTTGCTGGAGAAGTCGCGCAGCGCCTGGCGCGCGAGGATCGGCGCACCGCGATGCGCGAAGGAGTTCTCGAAATGCGGCATGCCGTGCTTCACGAGGGTGCGCGCCGCCGTGCCGAGCAGCCAGCGCGGCCGGATCGCCCCATCCCAGGCGAGGCGCAGGCTCGGCCGCAGCGGCGTCGAGAAGCCCGAGCGGATGTTGTTCTCGCGGTTCGCCGCCACCGGCACGTCGACCGTGACCACCAGCGTGCCGAAGCCCGCGGCTGCGACCCGGTCGATGAGGCCGAGGATGCGCTCCGGATCGCCGGGCAAGTAGGCCTGGAACCAGCTCTCGGGCGCGGCCGCCGCGACCTCCTCGAGCCGGATCAGCGACGAGCCGCTCATGATGTTGACGATCCCGGCCTCGGCGGCGGCGCGCGCCAGCACCAGGTCGCCGCGATAGGCGATCAGCGCAGAAATGCCCATCGGCGCGATGCCGAAGGGCACGGTCCAGCGCTGGCCGAACAGCTCCGCCTCGGTCGTCCGGCGCGAGACATTGCGGAGCACGCGGGGCACCAGCCCCCATTCGGCGAAGGCCGCGCGGTTGTCGCCGATCGCGGCATTCTCCTCGGCCGCGCCGGCGACGAAACCGAACAGCGGCCGCGGCAGATGCCGGCGCGCGGCCGGTTCGAGGTCCTGCAACGACAGGATGCCGCGCAACCGCCGAGGGATGCTGACGGCCCTGCCCTCGGCGTAGTTGAAGCCGGCGCGCGGGGCGCGGCGGGGCGGCTGGGCCGCGGGAGCGGTCGCGGGGTCGAGGGTGCGCGTGCTGATCGGATTGCCCTCCGGAGTGTCCGGCGGAACGGTGCCGCCGCCTGGGCCCTCTGTCGAGCGGGGATCGGCGCCGAGGTGCTCGACGCTGGTTTGCGACACCCGCAGGACGCTCGCGTCTACTCGATCCGGGCGCCCGACACCTCGACCATCTCGCGCCAGATCGGCGTATCGCGGGCGATGTCGGCGACAACCTCGTCGGGGCTCGCGGAGACCGAGACGACCATGCCGACGTCGCGCAGGCGCGTCGCCAGCTCCGCCGACTGCGCCGCCTTCGCCACGCCGGCGAAGATGCCGTCGATCACTGCTCGCGGCAGGCCGGCAGGGCCGGCGAGCGCGTTCCAGCTCTGCAGGTCGAGATCGCCGATGCCGAGATCGGCGAACTCACCGAGCCCGGGCACCTCGGGCATCAGCGGGAAACGTGCCCGGCTGCCGACCGCGAGCGGCACCAGCCGGCCGGCGCGGACATGCGGCATCAGCGCCGGCATGAAGTCGAACACCATGTCGATCTGCCCGCCGAGGAGATCGGTCAGGGCAGGCGCGCCGCCGCGATAGGGCACGTGCAGTATGTCCGCGCCGGTCCGGTTCGCGATGGTCGAGATCAAGAGATGGCCGGGTGAGCCGTTGCCGGCCGAGCCCTTGGTCACCTGATTGCCCGGTTGCTTCGCCCAGGCGATCAGGCTGCGGAAGTCGCTCCACCCGCGCTCGCGTGCGCGCTCGGCCGTCACGGCGCAGAGCGTGGTGGTCGTTACGAGGCGCGTGATCGGCGTGAGGTCACGCGTCGGATCGTAGGGCGAGCGCGCGAGCATCAGCGGCAGCGCGGTGAAGAACGAGATGTTGAGCACGCCGAGCGTCGTGCCGTCGGGCACGGCGCGCGTCACAGCCTGCACACCGAGCAGTCCGTTCGCGCCGCCGCGGTTGTCGATGACGAAGGTCTGTCCGGTCGCGGCGGTGATCGCATCGGCGTAGAGGCGTCCGATCGCGTCCGCCGCACCGCCCGGGGGGAACGGAACGATCAGGCGGATCGGCCGTCCGCCGTCGATGATCTGGGCGCTGGCAGGCGGGGCGAGCCACGGCGCGAGCATCACTCCTGCGATCATCGACCGGCGCTGCATCATGGCGATCCCTCTCCTTGGTCCTTTGGCTGACCTTCGAGGGCGCCGTGCGCCGTGTCAACGCGCCCCATTTACCCGTCGGGGTGCGACGCATAGCGTGGGCGCGGCATCAGACCGGAGAGACCTTCATGGCCAAGCGTACCGTCACGTCACCCCGCGTCCGTCCGTTCAAGGTCCCCATCGCGCAGGCCACGGTCGCCGGCGGGTTCATGTTCGTCTGCTGCACCGGCGCGCGGCCCGACGGCACCTACGCACTCGGCGATGCGCGGGCGCAGACGCAGCAGGCGATCGACAACATCCGCGCGCTGATCGAGGAGGCGGGCGGCAGCTTGCGCGACGTGGTGAAGTGCACGGTCTATGTCACCGACCGCGCCTGGTGGGCGCCGATGAACGAGGTCTATTTCGCGAACTTCGCCGAGGACCCGCCGCATCGCGTCTCGTGCATCGTGCAGGGGCTGGGTTCGCCCGACTGCCTCGTCGAGATCGATGCGACGGCGTATCTGGGGGAGGAGGGCTAGGCCCGCAGCACCGCCCCGGTCGCCTTCGCCACCGAGGCGACGATCTTCTGCGCCACCGCCTCGATCTCGGCATCCGTCAGCGTCTTCTCGCGCGGCTGCAAGGTCACTGCGATCGCGAGACTCTTCCTGCCGTCCTCGATCCCCTTGCCGCGATAGACGTCGAACAGCGCGACGCTCTCGATCAGCGCGCGGTCGGCGGCGCGCGCGGCACGCATCAGCGCCTCGGCCGCGACGGACTCATCCACCACGAAGGCGAAGTCGCGCACGAGCGGCTGGAACGCCGGCAGTTGCGGGTTGCCACGCTTCTTCCGCCTGGGCTCCGGCACCGCGCCGAGATCGAGCTCGAACACCGCCACCGGGCCTTCGAGGTCGAGCGCCTTCAGCACGCGCGGATGGAGCTCGCCGAACACGCCGAGCGTCACCTTCGGCCCCGCGCGCAGCACGCCGCCGCGGCCCGGGTGCAGCCAGGCGGGCGGTTCCGGCACCGCCTGTACGCCGTCGAGATTCATGCCCAGTGCCGCCAGCACCGCGAGCGCATCGCCCTTCGCGTCCAGCGCATCGACCTTGCGCGCGGGCGCCGCCCAGTGGCGCGGCGAGGCGCCGGCGCGGAGCCCCGCAGCGCAGAGCGTCTGTTCGCCCGGCTCTCCCCCCTGGAAGGCGGGGCCGGTCTCGAACAGCGCCACGTCCGGATAGCCGCGCGCGGCGTTGCGCGCGGCCGCGAGTGCAAGCGTGCCGATGATGGAGGGCCGCATCGCGTCGAGATCGGACGCGATCGGGTTCGCCAGCATCCGCGCCGGATCGCCGCCGCCGAACAGCGCCGCCACCCGGCTGTCCATGAAGCTGAAGGTGACGCACTCGGTCATGCCGCGCCCGGCGAGCACGCGGCGCGCGGTGATCGCGCGGCCCATTCCCGGCGTCACCGACACGCCCGGCACCACGCGCGCGCGACCGGCCTCGTCGGTGAGCGGCGGCATCGGCGCGGCCGGCACGGTCTCGAGCCCGACGATGCGCAGCACCTCCTCGATCAGGTCGTACTCGGCCTGCCCATCCGGCGCGCCGGCGCAGTCGTTGCGCCAGGACGGCACCACGACGGTGACGCGGTCGGTGTCGCGCGCGGTCGGGACGAAGCCGAGGCGCTCGAGAATCTGCGTCGCCTCCTCGGGCGGCACGGGCAGGCCGCCGAACTCGGCGAGGCGCGCGTAGCGCAACGTCGCGGTGCGGCGCGTGTCGGGCTCGGCGCCGGCCTCCACCACCTCGGAGGCCTCGCCGCCGCAGAGATCGAGGATCATGCGCGTCGCCGCCTCGGTCGCCTCCCGCATGAGGCCGGCGTCGATGCCGCGCTCGAACCGGTAGCGCGCGTCGGTCTGGATGCCGAGGCGGCGGCCGGTGTTGGCGATCGCCACCGGATCGAACAGCGCGACTTCGAGGAACACCTCGGTCGTCGCGTCGGTGCAGCCGGTGGACGCGCCGCCCACCACGCCGGCGAGCGCGAGCGCGCCGGACGCATCCGCGATCACCGTGTCGGCCTCCGTCGCCGTGACCTCCTTGCCGTGCAGACCGGCGAAGGTCTCGCCGCGGCCCTGCCGCATGGTCAGCACGTTGCCCGCGAGCTTGCCCGCATCGAACACATGCAGCGGACGGCCCAGGTCGAAGGTGAAGAAGTTGGTGATGTCCACCAGCCGGCTGATCGGCCGGAGCCCGATGCTCTCCAGCCGCCGCTTCAGCCATTCCGGCGAGGGACTGTTCCGCACGCCGCGGAAGTGCCGGCCCAGCACCCAGGGACAGCCGGGGGTCTCGGTCGCCCAGCGCACGGGGCTCCGATACGCCGCCGGCACCGCGGGCGCGGACCAGGGCCTGAGCGTGCCGATCCCTGCGGCGGCGAGATCGCGCGCGATCCCGCGCACGCTGAGCGCATCGCCCCGGTTCGGCGTCACCGCGATCTCGATCACCGGATCGGCGAGCCCCGCCCAGCGCGCATACTCCGCCCCGACCGGCGCATCCCCGGGCAGCTCGACGATGCCGCTGTGATCCTCGCCGAGCGCCATCTCGCGCGCCGACAGCAGCATCCCCTCCGACGGCTCGCCGCGGATCTGCCCGACCTTCAGCGTGATCCCCGTGCCCGGAATGAACGCCCCGGGCAGCGCGAGCACGCCCTTCATGCCCGTGCGCGCGTTCGGCGCGCCGCAGACGATGTTGAGCAGCTTGCCGTCGCCGCCATCGACCTTGCAGACGCGCAGGCGATCGGCGTTCGGGTGCGGCTTCGCCTCCACCACATGCGCGATGCGGAACCCGGCGAGTGCGGCGCCGCGATTCTCGACCCCTTCCACCTCCAGCCCGATCGCGTTCAGCGTGTCGAGCACACGGTCGAGCGACGCCTCGGTGTCGAGATGCGTCTTCAGCCAGGAGAGCGAGACCTTCATCTCAGTTGAGTCCCGTCGCGAGGCTCGCGACATCCTCGGGGCGGAACCCGGTCGCGCGCAGCCAGCGGATGTCGCTCTCGTAGAACGGGCGCAGGTCGGTGATGCCGTGCTTCAGCATCGCCACGCGCTCGATCCCCATGCCGAAGGCGAAGCCCTGCCACTCGGTGTGATCGACCCCGCCCGCCTCCAGCACCTTCGGGTGCACCATGCCGGAGCCGAGAATCTCCAGCCAGTCGCCGCCGCGGCCGAGTTCGCCGGTGCGGCGGTTCCAGCCGATATCCACCTCCATCGAGGGCTCGGTGAACGGGAAGTAGGAGGAGCGGAAGCGCACCGGCAGGTCGGGGATGCCGAAGAACGCGCGCAGGAAGTCGACGATGCAGCCCTTCAGATGCGCGAGCGTGATGTCGCGCCCGATCGCCAGCCCCTCGACCTGGTGGAACATGGGCGAGTGCGTGGCGTCGTGGTCGGCGCGGTAGGTGCGGCCGGGCGCGATCACGCGGATCGGCGGGGGCCGGTTCAGCATGGCGCGGATCTGCACCGGGCTCGTGTGCGTGCGCAGCACCTTCTCGCGCCCCTCGGGCGTGCGGCCGGGCATGTAGAAGGTGTCGTGGTCCTGCCGCGCGGGGTGGTGCGCGGGGATGTTGAGCGCGCCGAAGTTCAGCCAGTCATCCTCGATGTCCGGCCCTTCCGCGACCGTGAAGCCCATGGCGCCGAAGATCGCGACGATCTCCTCGATGGTGCGGCTGATCGGGTGGATCAGCCCCTCGGGCGCGGGGCGGGGCGGGAGCGTGATGTCGAGCCGCTCGGCCGCGAGGCGCGCGTCCAGCGCCGCGTCCTCCAGCGCCGCGCGCCGGGCATCGAGGGCGGCGGCGATCGCGTCCTTGAGCGCGTTCAGCGCCGCGCCACGCTCCTTCCGCTGCTCGGGCGCAACCGCGCCGAGGCCCTTCATCAGCGCCGTCACCGCGCCGTTCTTGCCCAGGGCCGCGACCCGCACGGCGTCGAGTGCGGCGAGGTCGCCGGCCGCCTCGACCTTGGCGAGGGTTTCGTCACGCAGTGCGGCGAGATCGTCGGTCATCGGAGTTCCCAAGCGAAAAAGGGCCGCCGGCAGGCCGGCAGCCCCTTACGTCGTCATCGTCAATCGCTCCGCGCGGGCAGGGTTGGTGTGGCGGCTGCCTGCGCGGAGCGGATCAGACGGCGCGCGCGGCCGCGGCCTTGTCCACGACGGCGGCGAACGCCGCCGGCTCGTTGAAGGCGAGCTCGGCCAGCACCTTGCGGTCGAGCTCCAGGCCGGCCGCCTTCAGCCCGGCGATGAACTGGCTGTAGGTCAGCCCCTTCTCGCGCACGGCGGCATTGATGCGCTGGATCCAGAGGGCGCGGAACTCGCGCTTCTTCACCTTGCGGTCGCGGTAGGCGTACTGAAGGCTCTTCTCGACCTTCTGCTTCGCCATCCGGATGGTGGTGCCGGCGCGGCCACGGAAGCCCTTCGCCCGCTCGAGAACCTTCTTGTGACGGGCATGGGCCGTCACGCCCCGCTTCACGCGTGCCATTGTCTAGCGTCCTTCCGCGATCAGAGCCCGTAGGGCGCCCACTGCTTCACCGTGCGCGCGTCCTGGTCCGTGAGCACCTGGCTGCCGCGGCCCTGGCGCTTCATCTTCTGCGCCTTGGCGGTGAGCTGGTGGCGCTTGAAGCCGGGGCCCGCGAGCACCTTGCCGGTGGCGGTGATCTTGAAGCGCTTCTTGACGCTCGATTTCGTCTTGAGCTTGGGCATTTGGTCCATCCTTTCGTCCGAGGGGGTCGCGCGGGCGCAACCGAAGGCGGCCGGGCATGCCCCAGGGGCCCGGCGCGCGCAGAGCCGCGGCTTATAGGGCCGCGGGGGACGGGGGGCAAGGGGGGGAGGGCTATGGTTCAGGCCCGGCTGCGGACGTCTGCAAAGATTGGCCCGTAGCTCCATCATAAGATGATTACGGGCCGACCGGTAGCCGTATCCTGGCGAGCACCGCCGCCCGCACTTCGTCATAAACGGCGATCGTCGACCCGACACCCACCTCGATGCTCACCGCCAAAGCGTAACGCACCCGACCCTTGAACTCGCCAGCCGTCTCGCGCGCAGCAATCCGAAGAAGCATGTCTCCCTTGTCCACGTAGGGCGCTGCGCGCCTGCCTTCGCGGCGGTCGTGGAAGATGGTCCCTCGACCGATCGCCTTGTCATGTGGCTGGTCTCGAGCACGGTCGACACCGAGGGAGAATCTTGGGTCGCCACCGGGCCTCGCATCCAGAGCGACCATTCGATAGCCCTGGTGGCGTGGGTTGATGGGCGAGAACCAAGCCAGCGTAACGGTCACCGACCGCGGCTCGAGCACGCCCTCGAGACTGGGCGGGAGCGGGATGCGGTAAAGGCTCGCCGAGCCCGGAGTGATCTCGCCGTAGCCGACCAAAGTAGCACGCTCTGCCGTACATGCGATAATTCGGGTCGCGTCGAGCACGCCGTGCCCGACATAGCGGCTGACGTTATCCTTCTTGGCATGGTGCCTACCGGTGGACAGACCTTCGATGACCGAGGCGCCGGCGCCCCACGCAGAGCCATGGACCAGAAGCGCCTTTACGATGAGCGGCAGATACTGAGGCGGCGTGTCCGCCAGCATGGCATTTTCATTCTGGTCCGTTACGGCGTCGAAGACCAGATGACCGGCGCGCGTCGCCAAAGCCGTTGCGGCGCTCGTACCCCAAGTCAAGGCCGTCTTTGACAGATCGCCGAGCGGATCGGGAGCAGCGGCCATCAGCCCAAAGGCGCGCGCTGCCTGACGGACTGGCACCACGTGAAGATTCGGGTTTGTCGAGGTCCAGCGGACGTACTCCCGCCCGCCGTCCACAAGCAGATCGGGCTTGATGACCTTTCGAAAGCCGAGGCCGAGCCTGGACGACAGGTTGGGTAGGTCGGTGTTGGCTATGGGGTCCGCCCCGCTTGCAATTGACCCTCCCGACGGCATGGCGTCCCGGTGAGCCGCACCGACGGTCAACACGTTCATCGCCTCGGCCGGCGACAGAATGGTCCGAGTCGCCTTCTGGGCGTCCAAGGCTGCGAACAGCGCGCGCTCACGATCTGCGAGCGTTGCCATTTCGAAGGCAGTCCAGGTCGGAAAGGCGGCGACAGCGAGCGAGTCGCGAACATTCCCCGCACTGACGAGGAAGAGGACGTTGTACCGATGGGCGAGATGGTCCAGCAGGCGTGCCCAGGGGCTCATCGGGCCACTGAATTGACGGTTCTCGTCACCCAACGAGAGGTTGATCAGGAAGACCGTCGGCGCGGTCGGGGGTTCGTCCGCCTCCCCTTCCTTCATCCGCCGCACAGCACGGTAGACGTGATCGACGAGCAACCGATCGCTTGGCGTTCTCTCTTCCCATCCATTCGGGGTTCGAACCGGCTCCATGATCGGGCGGACGTAGAGGGGGCGCCGGAGTGGGGGTTCACGCCGATTGATATCGCCGTGGATGATTAGCGAGGCCATCTCGGTGCCGTGCTTGCGTGCTGCAACCAGATAGGTCGGTTCCAGCCCTTCGGGATCGTCGACGATAAGCCGCTTGTCGAGGCGATGGTGGTTCTGGACAGGGAGACCGTCTAACAGTGCTGCGATCGGCGGCTGCGTCGCCGCTGCGCCTGTCACTGCGGGCGCGGGGTCATCCTGCCGCTCATCGTCGACGGGGAACGCCACCATCGACTGCGGGCGGATGAACATGATTTCGTTTACGCGCGCCAGAGTGACGGTCGGATTGGCGATGAGCTCGCGGATCTGCGCGGCCGGCAGATCGATTAGGGCCGCGTCATAGCGAATCTCGGGAATGGTGGCGTGATGAACGATGGTCCCGCCAAGTTGGTGAACGGTTGCGCTGAATGTGCGGAACGCCGCCCCACGTGTTTCAGAGTTTTCGCGGTACCAAAGTTCTACATCGAACCGGACAGGCTTGTCCGGCGCCTTGGCAAGCTGTTCCTGCCAAGCCGCGAGCGTCTCGGCCGTCAGTCTGTCTTCCGGCCCCCAGGCGCGCACGTCCTTAAGGAGCCCGAAGAGCTGGGTCCACATGCCGAACCCGCCATCCATGCGGCGGCCCGCCTTGTACCGCTCCCAAAGCCGGACAAGCTGCCGAAGCGCTTCAAGGTCAGGCATCGCAAGATAGATGCGGCCCGAGATCGGCTGATCGGGCTTCTCGGTTAGTCGGAAATCATCGTCCGGCTCGATCTCGCGTTCATCGTCGGCGAGATACTCCAGCCCGATCCGTGCGGCCTCCTCGTAAAACGTTGCGAGCGACCCTGCGACTTCGAAGACGATCGCGCGCTCTGGGGCGATGGCTTCGGGATCCTGGCGCAGCTGCATGACCTGCGTTGGGTCGGTGACAACGCGTGCCAAGCGCTGGAACTTTGGATCGAGCCGCTCCCCCTGACGCTGCCGCGTCGGCTTTGTCAGCTGTGCACCTCCACGGGGAGGGCGCGGCGGCGCAACAGACTCAGGTGCCGGAATTTTGAGGAGCGGACGTTCCGGCACGGCTCGGCTTATCCTCTTGTGTTGGCGCCGCACTCACCCGCGCGGACCAGAGCTTCAGCTGCTCGACGACGATCGCCTTCAGCGGCCGCTCGCCCATGGCGAGCACCTGCCGGCGCAATAGGTCGAGGCAGAATTGCTCGGCCTCGCTGTAACTGACGGGGCCGAGCCGCTTCGCTAGCGTATCCGCGCTCATGCCTGCGGGTTCATTGTGACGGGACAGGAAAGTCGCGATAAAGGCGGACATCTGCTTCTGCGTCGGCTTTGGCAGCTCCAAGCGGATCTGGAAGCGTCGCCAAACGGCGCGGTCTAGGAGCTCGGCGTGATTCGTTGCGGCCATTACGATGGCGTAGCTGGGTAGGTCGTCAATCTGGAGCAACAGACTGGAGACGACGCGCTTGATCTCCCCAGTCTCGTGGGTGTCGCCCCGCTCCTTCCCCAGCACGTCGAATTCGTCGAAGAACAACACACAGGGCGTGGTGCGGACGTAATCGAACAGCCGCTTCAGCCGAGCGGCCGTCTCGCCCAGATAGCTACCAATCATCAGCTCGTAGCGTACGACGAAGAGCGGCAGCGCCAGCGCTTCGGCCACGGCCTCGGCAAGGGTGGTCTTGCCATTTCCGGGCGGCCCCACCAGGAGCACCCGGTGGCGGGGCTCCAGACCGTGCGACCGCAACAGGTCGGCCCTCAGTTGCTCTTCGATCAGCTGGGCACAGGCAGCGTGGACGAGGTCGGGCAAGACGAGCTCTTCGAGCCGCCGCCGCGGCTGAACTTCGGCGATGAAGTCTCGGCCGCGATGGGCAGGTTCCGCTGGTATCGTTTGCAAGTGGTGCACGCCGTTACCCGCCCCATTTATGGCCTTTGTCAGTTTGTCGGCTAGCACGTTGTGTTGCTTGGATCGCTCCTCGGCGATGATCGCCTCGACCGTCGACCGCATCAGCCGCCGGTCTCCGGAAGCGCCGGCCTTCACTAGGCTTACGAGGAGATCACTGCGGGCCATCAGGACCGTTTCCTGGGAGCAGGCAATTTCGTTTATTATGAAATCGTACCATTACGAATATAGTCTCGCCTGCGGCGGCTACGCCGGTCGACCAACTCCTCATCTGGAACGTGTACACCGATTGCCCTGAGCCCACGCAGAACGACAGTCCGCATGCTCTCGCCTTGTTGGACGCTCATCAGCGCGACCTGCTTGTGCACTGCCTGCGGTACCATCACCTGGATGGCCACCTCCCGTTCAGTCTCGGCCGGCTGATCCATGGCTGCAACGTCTCACTAAGGGGTGGCGGTCGCCCTGAAGTTCATGACCTCCATACTTCATGACTTCATGTGATATGTCAAAGCCTCCAGGAGCGGAGATCGAGGCCAAGACACTTTCAGAGGCCGCCCATCGCGCTCCACCCGCCTCACCCCCGCAACGGAATCACCCGCTCCAACCGGCACCCCACCGCCGCCCCCTCCGCGAAGGCCGGCGCCGAGGCCGGCGCGATCACGAACAGCATCCCCGCATCCGTCTCCACCTCGTATTCGCGCGTCTGGCCCAGGAACGCCGCGCGGGCGACGCGCCCCGGCACCCCGCCGGCGTCCACCAGCGTCACCGCCTCGGGCCGCACCGCCAGGGTCGCGGGCCCCACCGGGTGCGCGCGCATCGCCGCCTCCACCTCCGCCCCGCCGACCCTCAGCCGCGCGCGCCCCCCGTCCGCCGCCAGCACCTCGCCGGCGATCACGTTCGCCTCGCCCATGAAGTCGGCCACGAACGCATCCGCCGGGTCCTCGTACAGTTCCGTCGGCGTGCCCATCTGCGCGATCCGCCCGTCGCGCATCACCACCACCAGGTCCGACACCGCCAACGCCTCCTGCTGGTCGTGCGTGACGTACACCACCGACAGGCCGAGCTTGCGTTGCAGGTCGCGGATGTCCTCGCGCACCCGCCGGCGCAGGCGCGCGTCGAGGTTCGACAGCGGCTCGTCGAACAGCAGCACCTGCGGGCGCAAGACGAGCGCGCGCGCCACCGCCACGCGCTGCTGCTGCCCGCCCGAGAGCTCCGCCGGCAGCCGCGCCTCGAACCCCTCCAGCCCGAGCGAGGCGAGCATCGCCCGCGCCTCGGCCTCCGCCGCCGCGCGCCGCGCGCCGTTCACCGAAAGCCCGTAGGCGACGTTCTCCAGCACCGTCATGTGCGGGAACAGGGCGTAGGACTGGAACACCATCGCGATGCGCCGTTCGGCCGCGGCGAGGCGGCTGACGTCGCGCCCCTCGATCTCGATCCGCCCCTCGCTCGGCAGTTCCAGCCCCGCGATCAGCCGCAGCGTGGTGGTCTTGCCGCAGCCCGAGGGGCCGAGCAGCGTCACCAAGGCACCCTGCGGCAGGTCGAAGCTGACGGCATCGACCGCGCGCACCGGGCCGAAGGCCTTGGTCACGCGCTCGAAGCGGATCGCGGGGTCGGGCATGGTCAGGCGGTCACCGGAACGGGGGCGGTCTGCATGGCGCCGGCGGGGGCGCGGCGGCCGATCTGCGCGCGGCCGACGAGCTTGTCGATCCCCAGCACCACCGCGAGCATGATCAGGATCAGCACCGAGGAATAGGCGATCGCGAGCGCGATCTCGCCCGCCTCGACCCGGCCGACGATATAGACGGTCGCGAGGTTGTGGCGCGCCGAGACGAGGAAGATCACCGCCGAGACGGCCGTCATGGCGTGCACGAAGGAGTAGGCCAGCGCCGCGATGATGGCGGGGCGCATCAGCGGCAGGATCACGCGCCTGAGCGTCGCGACCGCGCCGCCCCCCATGGTGGCCGAGGCCTCGTCGAGCGAGCGGTCGATCTGGGCCAGCGCCGCGATGCCGCCGCGCACGCCCACCGGCAGGTTCCGGAACACGAAGCAGATGATCAGGATCAGCGAGGTGCCAGTGAGTTCCAGCGGCGGCACGTTGAACGCCATGATGTAGGAGACGCCGACCACGGTGCCCGGGATGGCGAAGGACAGCATCGCCAGGAACTCCAGCGTGCGCCGCCCCGGGAAGGCCTGCCGCGCGAGCAGCCAGGCGAGCAGGATGCCTAAGCCCGCCGTCAGCGGCGCCGAGATCGCCGCGACCTCGATGGTGGTGAACAGCGAATCCCACGCCGCGCCGCGGAACACGAGCCCCTGGAACCACTCCACCTCGAACGCGGTGATGTAGTGGCGCCAGGTGAATGTCATGTCGCTGCGGCCGATGTCGTGCACGAACGCGCCGAGCATGATGATCGCGTAGACGATCGCGGTGAACGCCATCCACGGGAACGCGACCGCGCCGCAGGCGATCGCGAGGCCGCGCGGCAGGGGCGAGGGCACGCCGGCATCGCCCTTGCCCGTCACGGTGACGTAGCGGCGCTTGCCGAGCCAGGCGGTCTGGAGCGCGAAGGCGCCGAAGGTCAACCCCAGCAGCAGCAGGGCCAGGGCGGCCGCGCGGCCGGGATCATGCCGCGCGCCGGCGATCGCGAAGAAGATGCGGGTCGCCAGCACGTCGAAATCCCCGCCCAGCACCAGCGGGTTGCCGAAATCCGACAGGCTCTCGACGAAGCCGAGCAGGAAGGCGGCCGCGAGCCCGGGGCGCAGCAGCGGCCAGGTGACGGTGCGGAACACGGTGAAGCGCCGCGCCCCCATGGTGGAGGCGGCCTCCTCCAGGCTCGGCGCGATCTGCCGCACCGCCCCTTCCAGCAGCAGATACGCGATCGGCGTGAAGGCGAGCAGTTGCGCCAGCAGCACCCCGGGCAGGCCGTAGATCCAGCGCGAGCGGGGGATGCCGAAGAGCGCGCTCAGCGCCTCGGTCACCATGCCGGTGCGGCCGAACAGCACGATCAGCGACAGGCTCACCACGAAGGGCGGCGTGATCAGCGGCAGGATCGCGAGCGCGCGGAACGCGCCGCCGAGATGCAGGTTCGCCCGCGCCGAGAGCAGCGCGAAGGCAAGCCCGAGCAGGGTCGAGAGCACCCCCGTCAGTGTCGCCAGCGCCAGCGTGTTCCACACCACGCCGCAGCCGAGCGAGGAGGTGACGCAGGCGAGGCTCCAGGCCTCGTGGGCGGTGAGCCGGGCGAGCATCGCCTCGGGGGCGATCCGCCCGTCCTCCACCGCCGCGGCCGAGAGGATGGTCAGCAGGGGCGCGAACACGAAGGCGATCAGCAGGGCCGCGCTGCCGACCACCAGGAACGACACGAAGGCGTCGCCGTTGAACCGCCCCTGCGCGGCAAGCCCAGCCGAGAGCAGCCCGACCGCGCCCGTCAGCAGGAAGGTGGCGCCCCAGCCGAGCGCGGGCTGGCTCGCATCGCCGACGAAAGGCGCGGCGATGCTCCACACCGTCCCCGGCAGGCCGATCGCCCAGCCTTGCAGGAACACCCAGGCGATCACGCCGGCGCCGCAGGCGATCAGCAGCCGGCCCTCGGCGCGGTGCGCGAGCAGCGACGGCGCAGAGGCGAGCAGGATCAGCGGCACCGGCCAGAGCCACCACGCGGCCCCGCCGGCCAGCAGCACCGCGAGCGGCGCGGCCTCGCCGCCCGGCCAGGAGGCGAACCCGCTCTCCAGCCCGTACCAGGGCGGGATCAGCAGGCCGAACGCCGCGCAGGCGAGGGCGATGCGCGCGAGGCTCAGCGCACCCACGCGCGCGCCCCTGGATCAGGTCGTCAGCGTGCGGCCGCGCGCACCTCGCGGTCCCAGCGCGTCAGCAGCCGGGTGCGCTCGGCCGCCGAGCCCCAGCGCGCGAAGTCGTAGTCGATCAGCTTGATGTTCTCGAAGCGCGGCGCCTCGGGCGGGATCGGCGCATTGCGGTTGGACGGAAGCTGATATGACTTCGCCTCCGCCCCGATCGCCTGCGCCTCCGCCGACAGCGCCCAGTCGAAGAAGCGCTTGGCGTTGTCCAGGTTGCGCGCGCCGCGGATGATCGACATCGAGCCGATCTCGTACCCGGTGCCCTCGCAGGGGGCCACGATCTCGACCGGGGCGCCGTTCACCTTCTGCGTCACCGCATCGTGCAGGAAGGTGATGCCGACGACCGACTCGCCGGTCGCGGCCGCGCGCGCCGGCGCGGCCCCCGAGCGCGTGTACTGATTGACGTTGCGATGCAGCGCCTTGAGGTAGTCGAAGGCCGGCTCCTCGCCCATCAGCTGCACGATGGTCGCGAGCAGGGTGTAGGCGGTGCCGGAGGTGTTCGGATCGGCGACCTGCACCTCGCCGCGGAACGCGGGCTTGATCAGGTCGGCCCAGCAGCGCGGCGCCTCGATCCGGCGGCGTTGCAGTTCCGGCACGTTGTAGGAATAGCCGAGCGCGCCGGCATAGATCCCGACCGTGCGGTAGTTCGCCTGCTGCGCCTGGCGCACCGCCCAGTCGTGCAGCTCGGCAAGCCGCGGCGAGCGGTACTCCAGGGTGAGGTTCTCCTCGGCGGCCTGCATGTGCGGATCGCCGGTGCCGCCCCACCAGACATCGCCGCGCGGGTTGGTCGCCTCGGCGCGGATCTGAGTCATCGTCTCGCCCGAGCTCTTGCGCGTCATCGCCACGCGGATGCCGGTGGCGCGTTCGAAGGCGGCCATCATCGGCCGGCACCACTCCTCCTGCACCGAGCAGTAGACGGTGAGCTGCCCCTGGGCGCGCGCCGCGCCGGGCACCAGGGCGGCGAGCGCGCCTGCGAACAATGCGACGGCGAAGCCACGTTTGGACGTCATGCTGTTCTCCCTGTCCGAGCCGCGCTTGGGTGCCCGGTCTGCTCGATCTTGCACAGTTAAGTCCCGATGACGGTCCGCCTCAAGCCTGAAGCAGCGCGGCGAGGCGGGCGCCGAGGGCGGGCGCGCCGAAGCCGATCGGATTGCCCCGGGCCAGCCAGTCCCCGCTGTCGAAGTCGGTGGTCCAGCACCCGGCCTCGCGCGCGATCGCGAGCGCGGCCGCCGCGTCCCAGGCGTTGATGTGCAGTTCCAGATAGGCATCGAGCCGGCCGCAGGCGGTCTCGACCAGGCCGAGCGCGCCGGAGCCGCCGCAGCGCAGCCCCGCACCCGCCGCCATCACGCGCTCGGAGAGGCGATGGAAGCCCGCAAGCGGCGAGCGCAGCGACCAGCCCACCTCGACGATCGCGCGGGTGATGTCCTCGGTCGGCGCGGCGCGAATCGGCGCGCCGTTCAGCGTCGCGCCCGATCCTTTGGCGCCGGCGAACACCTCCGCCGGCGCATGGCGCGCGACCGCGCCGGCGACCGCCCGGCCCCCCACCACCAGCCCCACCGAGACGCACCAGCGATCGGCACCGCGCGCGAAGTTCGAGGTGCCGTCAATCGGGTCGAGCACCCAGAGCGGACCCTCGCCCGCGACCTCGCCGCCCATCTCCTCGCCCAGCACGGCCTCGCCGGGGAACAGCGCGCCCAGCCGGTCGCGCAGGAAGCGCTCGGTCGCGCCGTCGGCCTCGGTGAGGAAGTCCTGCGTGCCCTTGAGGCTCGCGGTGCCGCGCCCCTCGGCGCGCAGGCGCGCGGCGAGCGCTGCCGCCTCCGCGGCCAGTCCGGCGGCGATGTCGCGGCGGCGCGCGAGCTCGGCACGGTGCATCAGTCGTAGGCCCCCATCACGTTCTGGTCGAAGTCGATCAGCGCGCCGGTCATCATCTCGGCGGCGTCGGAGAGCAGATAGACCGCGAGCCCGGCGACGTCGCGCGGTCGGATCAGCCGGCCGAAGGGCTGGCGGGGCTCGGCGCGTTCCAGCCAGTCGGGCGGGTTGCCGTCGCGCGCCTGGATCACGTGCTCGCCCGGCGTGTCGGTCCAGCCGAGATTGATGCCGTTGACGCGGATGCGGTCGCGCCTCAGCGCGTGCGCGGTGTTCTTGGTCAGCGTCGCGAGCGCGCCCTTCGAGGCGGAATAGGCGGCGAGGAAGGGCTGCCCGCCATGGCTCGACATGGTGATGATGTTGACGACCGCGCCCGGACGGCGCGCGGTCTTGAGCCGTCGCACCACCTCCTGGGTGAGGATGAAGGGCGCGCGCGCGTTCACGGCGAACAGCAGGTCCCAGAGCGCGACCGGCGTGTCCTCGATCCGCCCGCGATCGGTGAGCCCGGCCGCGTTCACCAGCGCATCGACCGGGCCGAGCGCGGCCTCGGCCTCGGCGACGAGGCGGCGGCAGGCATCCGGGTCGGCGAGATCCGCGGCGACCGCGTGGGCGCGCGTGCCCGCGTCGCGCAGCGAGCGGGCGACCGCCTCGGCGCGTGCCGCATTGCGGCCGGTGATGCAGACGGCCGCGCCGGCCTCTGCGGCGGCGCGCGCGATCCCTTCGCCCACGCCCTGCGACGAGCCGGTGACCAGCACCACGCGGCCGGCGAGAGAGATCGGTGGCAGGGCGGACATCAGCCGATCTCCGCGACCATGACCGGTCGGTGCTCGCGGAGCGACAGCAGTGCCGCTTCGGCCAGCACGAGCGCTGCGCGTGCCTCCTCGGCGCCGACCGGGACGGGTGCGCCTTCGGTCACCGCGGCGATGAAGGCGGCAAGTTCGATCCGGTACGCCTCGGCATAGCGTTCGAGGAAGAAGTGCAGCGGCTTGTCGCTGCGCACCGAGTCGGCATCCGCCTGCTCGACCGTGGTGGGCGTGCGGTTGCCGGCGATCAGCCGACCCAGGCTGCCCAGCACCTCGATTCGCTGGTCGTAGCCGTAGGTGGCGCGGCGCGAGTTGTTGATGTGCGCCATCCGGCCGGACGCGGTGCGCAGCAGCACCATGCACGAATCGATGTCGCCCTCGGCGCCGACAGCCGGATCGACCAGCGCCGCGCCGTAGGCGAACACCTCCACGGGCGCTTCGCCCAGCAGCCACGCCGCCATGTCGAAGTCGTGGATGGTCATGTCGCGGAACTGCCCGCCCGAGCCCTTGAGGTAGGAGAGCGGCGGCAGGCCCGGGTCGCGGCTGGTGACGATCACCTGCTCGACGCTGCCGATCGCGCCGGTGGCCACACGGCGCTGGAGCTCGGCGAAGCTCGGGTCGAAGCGGCGGTTGAAGCCGACCAGCATGGGCACGCCGGCCGCGCGCACGGCCGCGATCGCCGCATCGTTGCGCGCGAGCGAGAGGTCGATCGGCTTCTCGCAGAAGATCGCCTTCCCCGCCTGCGCCGCGGCGATCACAAGCTCGGCGTGGGTGTCGGTCGAGGAGGCGATGATCACCGCACCGACCTCGGGGTCGGCGAGCGCGGCCTCGGTGGTGGAGACGCGCGCGCCGTGCTTGGCGGCGAGCGCCCCAGCGGCCGCCGCGTTCACGTCGATCACGTGGCGCAGCGAGGCGTCGGGGTTGGCCGCCAGGTTGGCGGCGTGGATGGCGCCGATCCGGCCGGCGCCGAACTGGGCGAAATGGAGCATGGCGTGTCTGGCGGCCTCGCTTGTGGGGCGCACCATCAGTCCGTAACACTTGCGTCCCGTCAACATGGGGAAACGTGACGCGATGGCCATGATCAGGCTGACCGCGGCCGAGGCCGTGGTGCGGTTCCTGGCCGCCCAGGAGACCGAACTCGACGGCAAACGGGTGCCCCTGTTCGGGGGAGTGTGGGCGATCTTCGGCCATGGCAATGTCGCGGGGCTCGGTCCTGCCCTGCACGCTGCGCGCCGGCGGCTGCCGACCTTACGCGCGCACAACGAGCAGGCGATGGCCCATGCCGCGATCGCCTACGCCAAGACGCACGCGCGGCGGCGGATGATGGCCTGCACCAGCTCGATCGGGCCCGGGGCGACCAACATGGTGACCGCGGCGGCGGTGGCGCATGTCAACCGCCTGCCGGTGCTGTTCCTGCCGGGCGACGTGTTCGCGAGTCGCCGCCCCGATCCGGTGCTGCAGCAGGTGGAGGATTTCGGCGACGCGACGGTGTCGGCGAACGATTGCTTCCGCCCGGTCAGCCGCTTCTTCGACCGCATCACGCGCGCCGAACAGCTTCTCGTGGCCCTGCCGGCGGCGCTGCGCGTGCTCACCGATCCGGCCGAATGCGGGCCGGTGACCCTTGCCTTGCCGCAGGACGTGCAGACGGAGGCAATCGACTTTCCGGCCGAGTTCTTCCGCCCGCGCCTCCATCGTCCGCGCGCGCCGGCTGCGGATGCCGAGGAGCTCGCGGCGGCGGCCGAGGCGCTGCGCGCGGCGAAGCGGCCGCTGATCATCGCCGGCGGCGGGGTGAAGTATGCGCGCGCCGAGGCGGCGCTCGCGGCGTTCGCGGCGCGGCACGGCCTGCCGGTGGCGGAGACACAGGCGGGGAAGGGGAGTCTCGCCTGGGACCATCCGCGCAACGCCGGCGCGGTCGGCGTCACCGGCGCGGCGTCGGCGAACGCGCTCGCGTCGCGCGCGGACGTGGTGCTGGCGATCGGGACGCGGTTGCAGGACTTCACCACCGGTTCGCGCGCACTGTTCGCCAAGGCGCGGCTCGTTGCGCTGAACGTCGCGGCGTTCGATGCGGCGAAGCACGGCGCGCTGCCGCTGGTCGCGGACGCCGGCCGCGGGCTCGCTTCGCTCGGCGAGGCGCTGAAGGGCTGGACCGCGCCGAAGGCGTGGCAGGAGAGGGCGGCGACCGCGACCGCGCGCTGGCGCCGCACGGTCGATCGCGCTACCGCGCCACGCGCGGGGAGGCCTACGGATGCGCAGGTGCTGGGCGCGGTGAACCGGGCGATGCCGGAACGCGGCATCGTGGTGTGCGCCGCGGGTGGGTTGCCGGGCGAGTTGCACAAGCTCTGGCGCGCGACCGACAGCGCCTCCTACCACCTGGAATACGGCTACTCCTGCATGGGCTACGAGATCGCCGGCGGGCTGGGGGCGAAGCTCGCGGCGCCTCAGCGCGAGGTGGTGGTCCTGGTGGGCGACGGCAGCTACCTGATGCTGAACAGCGAGATCGCGACCTCGGTGGCGTTGGGGGTGAAGCTGACCATCGTGCTGCTGGACAATCGCGGCTTCGGCTGCATCCACCGTTTGCAGACCGCGACGGGCGGGGCGGCGTTCAACAACCTGCTGGACGGTGCGCCGCAGGTGGATTTCGTGGCGCATGCGCGGAGTCTCGGTGCGGAGGCGGTCCGTTGCGCGGATGTCGCGGCGCTGGAGGCGGCTCTGCCGCGCGCATTCGCGGGGAAGCGGACGACGGTGCTGGTGATCGAGACCGACCCCACGCGCGGCACGGCGGAGGGCGGGGCCTGGTGGGACGTGCCGGTGACGGAGGTGCCGCGCGACGACGCGCAGCGTGTAGCGCGCGCCGGGTGGGAGCGCGGGCGGAAGGGACAGCGAACAGGGGGCTGAGATGGCGGTGCGGTTGGGGATCAATCCGCTCACATGGACGAATGACGACATGCCGGAGCTCGGCGCGGAGACGCCGCTCGAGACCTGTCTCGCGGAGGCGAAGCTCGCCGGGTTCGAGGGGGTGGAGCTCGGCAACAAGTTCCCGCGCGACCCGACGGTGCTGGGACCGATCCTGGCGCGGCACGGGCTCGCGCTGGTGTCGGGCTGGTACGGCTCGCGGCTGCTGGAGCGCGACGTGGATGCGGAGATGGCCGAGGCCGAGGGGCACATCGCGCTGCTCAAGGCGCTCGGGTGCCGGGTGATGGTGCATGCCGAGGTGACGGGGACGGTGCACGGGTCGCGTGCGGTTCCGTTGTCGCGGCGGCCGGTGCTGGACGAGGCGGGGTGGCAGCGTCTGGCGGGGCGGCTCGGGGAGATGGGGCGGCGGCTCGCGGGGCGCGGGCTGGCGCTCGCCTATCACCACCACATGGGGACGGTGGTGCAGACCGAGGCGGAGGTGGATCGGCTGATGGCGATGACCGGCCCCGAGGTCGGGCTGCTGCTCGATACCGGCCATCTGACCTTCGCCGGGGGCGATCCGGCGGCGGTGGCGCGGCGGCATGGGGCGCGGGTGGTGCATGTGCACTGCAAGGATGTGCGCGCGGGCGTGCTGGCCGAGGTGCGGGCGCGCGATCTCAGCTTCCTGGAGGCCGTGCTGGCGGGGGTGTTCACGGTGCCGGGCGATGGGTGCGTGGACTACCGCGCGGTGCTCGGGCCCGTCGCGGCCGCTGGCTACGCGGGCTGGCTGGTGGTGGAGGCCGAGCAGGACCCGGCGAAGGCGCATCCGCTGACCTTTGCGCGGATGGGCCATGCGAATCTGCGGGCCCTGGCCGAGGCGTTCTGGCGCTGAGTTCATGGGTTCCAAGGGCCAATGGCCCTTGCCGGGGGTGCAGGGGGCGGAGCCCCTGCGGCGCTCTGCATTGTGCTGAGGCGTCCGGCCCCCCTATATCCGGCCCCATGACCGCCTTCCGGAAGATGCACGGGCTGGGCAACGACTTCGTCGTGTTCGATGCCCGCCAGAGCGCCGTCGCGCTCGGCGCGGCGGTGGCGCGCGCGGTGGCGGACCGTCGGCGCGGCATCGGCTGCGACCAGGTGATCCTGATCGAGCCCCCCAAGGAGCCGGGCACCGCCGCCTGGATGGGCATCGTCAACGCGGACGGGTCGCTGGCCGAGGCGTGCGGCAATGCCACCCGCTGCGTGGCCGACCTGCTGCTGCGCGAGACGGGTGCCGAGGCGGTGGCGATCGGCTCGCCCGGCGGCGTGCTCTGGGCCTCGCGCGCGCCCGGCGGGCTCGTCACCGTGGACATGGGGCGCCCGCGCTTCGGCTGGGCCGAGATCCCGCTCGCGCGCGAACGCGACACGCTGCATCTGCCGCTCGCGCGCGAGGGGGTCGAGGACCCGGCCGCGTGCTCCATGGGCAACCCGCATGCGACGTTCTTCGTGCCGGACGTGGCGGCGCTCGACATCGCGCGGCTCGGCCCCTCGCTGGAGACCGATCCCTTGTTCCCCGAGCGGGCGAATATCGGCTTCGCGGAGGTGCTCGCCCCCGATCTGATCCGGCTGCGCGTTTGGGAACGGGGGGCAGGGCTGACGCTCGCCTGCGGCACGGGGGCGTGCGCGGCGCTGGTGAACGCGCATCGGCGCGGGCTCGCGGGCCGGGCGGCGACGGTGATGCTGGATGGCGGCGAGCTCCGCATCGTCTGGGCCGAGGACGGGCGGGTGCTGATGACCGGCCCGGCGGCGGAGTCGTTCCGCGGCGAGCTCGATCTCGGGGCGCTCGCCGCATGACGGGGCGGGTGCTCAATTTCGGCTGCCGGCTGAACACGGTCGAGGGCGAGGTGATCCGCGGCCATCTCGCGGCGGCAGGCGCGGACACGATCGTGGTGAACACCTGCGCGGTGACGGCGGAGGCCGAGCGCCAGGCGCGCCAGGCGATCCGCCGGTTGCGGCGCGAGAACCCGGAGGCGCGGATCGTCGTCACGGGCTGCGCGGCGCAGATCCGCCCGGAGTCGTGGGCTGCGATGGCCGAGGTCGATCGCGTGGTCGGCAACCAGGAGAAGCTGGAGCCGGCGACCTGGGCGTCTGACGGGCCGCGCGTGGCGGTCGCCGACATCATGGACGCGCGCGAGACCGCCGGGCATCTGGTGACGGAGTTCGCCGGCCGCGCGCGCGCCTTCGTGCAGGTGCAGCAGGGCTGCGATCACCGCTGCACCTTCTGCATCATCCCGTTCGGGCGCGGCCCGTCCCGGTCGGTGCCGATCGGCGAGATCGTGCGCCAGGTGCGGGCACTGGTGGAGGCCGGGTATCGCGAGGTGGTGCTGACGGGCGTGGACATCACCGCCTACGGCGCCGACCTGCCCGGGCGGCCGAGCCTCGGCCAGATGGCGCGGCGCCTCTTGTCGCTGGTGCCGGACCTGCCGCGGCTCCGGCTCTCGTCGCTCGATCCGGTGGAGATCGACGACGATCTGTGGCGGCTGATCGCCGAGGAGCCCCGGCTGATGCCGCATCTGCATCTCTCGGTGCAGGCGGGCGACGACCTGATCCTGAAGCGGATGAAGCGGCGGCACCTGCGCGCGGACGTGATCCGCGTGGCCGAGCGCGCGCGGCGGCTCAGGCCCGATATCGCGTTCGGTGCGGACCTGATCGCCGGTTTCCCGACCGAGACGGAGGCGATGGCGGCGAACACCCGCGCGCTGGTGGAGGAGGCGGGGCTGACCTTCCTGCACGTCTTCCCGTTCAGCGCGCGCGAGGGCACGCCGGCCGCGCGCATGCCGCAACTTGCCGCCTCGCTCATCCGCGAGCGTGCGGCGCGCTTGCGCGACCTCGGTGCGCGCGCCGCGCGGGCGTTCTACGCCGGGCGCGTCGGCCGCGAGGCCGATCTGCTCGCCGAGCGCGACACCGGCGAAGGCCACACCGAGCACTTCGCCCCGGCCCGGCTGATCGCGGGGCGCATCCTGCCCGGCGCGATCGGACGCGTGCGCATTGCCGCGGCCAACGACGACGGCTTGCTGGCGGAGGCGGTGTAGTGGCGCTGCGCGACCTGTTCCGGCGTGGCCCGAAGGAGGACGCGCCGGCCGCACCGCTTCCGGAGGAGGAGCGGCGCGGCTTCTTCGGCCGGCTCAAGGCCGGGCTCGCGCGCTCCTCGGCCAAGATCGGCGAGAGCCTGTCGTCGCTGTTCCGCAAGCGCCGCATGGACGACGAGGCGCTCGACGAGCTCGAGGACGTGCTGATCACGGCGGATCTCGGCGCGGCGGTGGCACGCAAGATCGTGCACGGCTTCCGCGTCGCGCGCTTCGGCGAGGAGGTGACGGATGTCCAGCTCCGCGAGGCGATCGCGGATGAGATCGCGCGCATCCTCGCCCCGGTCGCGGTCCCTCTGATCCCCGATCCGGCGCGCGCGCCGCATGTCGTGCTGGTGGTCGGCGTGAACGGCACCGGCAAGACCACGACGATCGCGAAACTCGCGTCCCTCTGGGCCGGGCAGGGGCTGAAGCCGATGCTGGTCGCCGGCGACACGTTCCGCGCCGCCGCCGTGCAGCAGCTCCAGATCTGGGGCGAGCGCACCGGCTGCCCGGTGGTGTCGGGGGCGGCGAATGCGGATGCCGCCGGGCTCGCCTATGACGCGCTGACCCGCGCCAAGGCCGAGGGCCGCGACGTGCTCCTGATCGACACGGCCGGGCGGCTGCACAACAAGGCGGACCTGATGGCGGAGCTCGCCAAGATCGTGCGCGTGATCCGCAAGGTCGATCCGACCGCGCCGCATTCCGTGCTGCTGGTGCTGGACGCGACCACCGGCCAGAACGCGCTGCAGCAGGTGAAGGTGTTCGGCGAGATGGTCGATGTGACCGGGCTCGTGGTCACCAAGCTCGACGGCTCGGCCAAGGGCGGCATCGTGGTCGCCCTCGCCGAGGCCTATGGGCTGCCGGTGCACGCGGTGGGGGTGGGCGAGAAGGCCGAGGACCTGCGGCCCTTCGATCCGCGCGACTTCGCCCGCTCGCTGGTAGGGCTCGACGAGATGGCGCATGGCTGAGCTCGCGCTCGTCCATCTGCGCGCCCAGGCCCGCAACAACGCCTGGGCGAACCACCGCCTGCTGAGCGTCGTCGCCCGACTGCCCCAGGCCGAGTTCGAGGCGACGCGCACGGGGTTCTTCCCCAGCCTGCGCGCGACGCTGAACCATATCCTGACGATCGACTGGTTCTACGTCGATGCGCTGGAGGGCGGCACGCTCGGCCCGGCGGCCTGGGACGATCCGGAGCCCTGCCGCACCGCGGCGGAGCTTCAGGCAGCGCAACTGGCGGTGGATCGGCGCCTGATCGCCGTCTGCGACGCGCTGACCCCCGAATCGGTGCTCGGCATCACCCGGGTGCACCGCCGGGGCCGGGTGCAGGAGGAGCGCACCGACCGTCTGCTCTTGCATCTGTTCCAGCACGACATCCATCATCGGGGCCAGGCGCATGCCATGCTGTCCGGCACGGCGCTGAAGCCGCCGCAGCTCGACGAGTTCTACTCGGCGGGCGAGGCACCCCTCCGGGCGGCCGAATTCGCCGCCCTGGGCTTCACCGAGAAGGAGATCTGGGGAGGATGAGCACAGCGGACGGACAGGAGGCGGCCGGGCAGGCCGCGTCACACTTGATGGTGGGCGGGCACAAGGCGTATTCCGGCATGGGCCTGCCCGACGCGATGGCGGGCCAGGACGGGGGCACGCCCTGGATGATGACGGACGATCGCGACGCGCTGCTCGCCCGGCTGAACGAGCTTCGCATCGAGCATCGCGATCTGGACACGGTAATCGCCCGGCTCGCGAGCGGCGGCCCGTCGGACCAGATCCACATCGCCCGGCTGAAGAAGCGCAAGCTGAAGCTGAAGGACGAGATCGCCTGGATCGAGAACAGGCTGATCCCGGATATCATCGCTTGATGAACCATGGAGGCTTCGATGATGGGCGCCGCAGGCGCCGCATCATCGCCTAGAGTTCCTCCCGTGCCCGTGTCCCCTCTCGTCGGCGTCATCATGGGCAGCCGGTCGGACTGGCCGACCCTGCGCCATGCCGCCGAGACGCTCGATGAGCTGGGTGTCCCGTATGAGGCGCGCGTGGTCTCGGCGCACCGCACGCCCAAGCGACTCTACGACTACGCCGCCGCGGCCGCGGAGCGCGGGCTGAAGGTGATCATCGCCGGCGCCGGCGGGGCGGCGCATCTGCCCGGCATGGCGGCCTCGATGACGACGCTGCCGGTGCTCGGCGTTCCGGTGACCTCGCAGGCGCTGAACGGCGTCGATTCGCTGCTCTCGATCGTGCAGATGCCGGGGGGGATCCCGGTCGGCACGCTGGCGATCGGCAAGCCGGGCGCGATCAATGCCGCGCTGCTCGCGGCCGCGATCCTGGCGCTGTCCGACCCTGCGCTCGCGCAGCGCCTGGCGGCATTCCGCGAGGCCCAGACCGGCTCGGTGCCCGAGACGCCCGAGGATGGCTGAGCCGCTCGCGCCCGGTGCCACGATCGGCATCATGGGCGGCGGCCAGCTCGGCCGCATGCTCGCGATCGCGGCCGCGCGGCTCGGCTACCGGGCGCATGTGTTCACGCCTGAGGCGGGGGCGCCCGCCAGCCTCGTCGCGGCGGAGACGACCGTCGCCGCCTATGACGACCGCGCCGCGCTCGCGCATTTCGCCGCGGGCGTCGATGTCGTCACCTTCGAGTTCGAGAATGTCGGCCTCGATGCTTTCGACGTGGTCGAGGCGCTTGTGCCGATCCGGCCCTCGCGCACCGTGCTCGCGACCGCGCAGGACCGCATCCTCGAGAAGTCGTTCCTGAACAGCATCGGCGTGCCGACCGCGCCCTGGATGCCGATCCGCACGCCTGCCGACGCCGAGGCCGCACTCGCGGCGGTGGGGCTGCCTGCGGTGCTGAAGACCGCGCGCTTCGGCTATGACGGCAAGGGCCAGGCGGTGGTGCGGGAGGAGGCCGAGATCGCGCCCGCACTCGCGCAGCTCGCGCCGCCCCATCACCCTTTCCCCACGCTGATCGCCGAGGGGTTCGTGGCGTTCGCGCGCGAGGTCTCGGTGATCGTCGCGCGCGATGCCGCCGGCAACCGCGCTGCCTTCGACGTGGTGGAGAACCGCCACGTGGGCGGCATCCTCGATCTCTCGATCGCGCCGGCGCGCGTCGATGCCGGCACGGCCGCGGCCGCGCGCGACGCTGCCTTCGCCATCGCCGAGGCCTTCGCGCTCGAAGGACTGATCTGCATCGAGTTCTTCGTGATCGGTCCGGGCGAGGTGCTGGCGAACGAAATCGCGCCCAGGCCGCACAATTCCGGCCACTGGACCATCGAGGCCTGCGCGGTCAGCCAGTTCGAGCAGCAGGTGCGCGCGATCTCTGGCCTGCCGCTCGGCGATCCGGCACGGCACTCGGATGCGCTGATGAAGAACCTGATCGGCGCCGAGATCGAAGCGCTGCCGGCGCTGCTCGCGACGCCGGGTCTGATCCCGCACCACTACGGCAAGACGGCGATCCGGGCCGGGCGGAAGATGGGGCATGTGACGCGGCTCTATCCTCGCGGGGAGTTGCCCGACGAGGGGGGTATCGCGGCGGCGTTCCGGCCTGCGCTCGGCTGACGGAAACGATAGCTTTACGTCATTCGTGGGTACTGGGGCGATGCGCTGGGGCAGACCGACATCGCGTCGACCGGCCGTGTTCCGGCCCAGGCGGCGACTGCTGCCGGGGCGCTGGGCGGTCGTGCTCGCGGTGCTCGTCGGGGTGCTCGGCGGTGTCCTGCTGGCGCTCGACCTGTCGTCGCCGGCCCCGCGCGGCGCGCCGCCGCCCTCGGCCGTGTTCCAGCGCGACCTGCCGGCTGCGGCCATCCCTGCGCCGCAGCCTGCCCCTGGCACAGGCGGGCTGATCATCACCGGACGTGCCAGCATCATCGATGGAGACACGATCGAGGTACGGGGCCGGCGCATCCGCCTGCACGGGATCGACGCGCCGGAGAAGGCGCAGACCTGCCTCCGCAACGGGTGGCTTTGGGAGTGCGGCCGTGACGCCACCGCGGCGCTGGACCGCCTCATCGGCGGGCGCACCGTCACCTGCACCGAGCTCGATGTGGACCATTACGGCCGGTCGGTGGCGCAGTGCCTGCTCAACGGGCAGGACGTGAACGCCTGGATGGTGCGCAACGGCTGGGCGGTGGCGTATCGCCGCTTCTCGGACGCCTATGTCGGCGCGGAGGCCGAGGCGCGCGCGGCACGGCGTGGCATCTGGTCCAGCCGGTTCGAGATGCCCGAGTCGCACCGCCACCCAGGCCGCTGAACGGTTTGCGCTGACCGGCGATCCGCGCGAGGGTGACACCTCGCACGACCGGGAGGCACCGATGGATCACACCACGCGCCAGCGCTATTCGCCCGCCACCTTCCGGGCGCCGACCTTCCATGACGCGACCTTGCGCTTCCGCGAGGGCGCGGACACGCCGCGCGCCTATCTCGAACGCTGCCTCGCCGTGATCGAGGCGCGCGAGCCCGAGGTGAAGGCGTGGGTGACGCTGAACATCGAGGGTGCGCGCAAGGCCGCCGACGCGGCGACCGCGCGCTGGAGTGCGGGGCGGCCGCTGTCGCCCATCGACGGCATGCCCGTCGGCATCAAGGATCTGTTCGAGACCAAGGACATGCCGACCGAGATGGGCAGTCCGATGTTCAAGGGGAACAATCCGGGCCGTGACACCGCGCATGTGCGCGCGCTGCGCGAGGCGGGCGCGGTGGTGCTGGGCAAGACGGTGACGACCGAGCTGGGCATGAGTCATCCCGGCCCGACGACGAACCCGTTCGATCCTGGGCGCACGCCGGGTGGGTCGTCCTCCGGTTCGGCGGCGGTGATCGGTGCGGGGATGGTGCCGGCGGCGATCGGCAGCCAGGTGGTGGGCAGCGTCATCCGTCCGGCGAGTTTCTGCGCCAACTGGGCGATCAAGCCGACGATCGGCGCGTTGAACCGCGGCGAGCGGCAGGGGCTGTCGCATTCGCATCTCGGCGTGCATGCGGGGTCGCCCGAGGACCTGTGGCAGGTGGCGATCGAGATCGCGTTGCGGGCGGGTGGCGATCCGGGGGCGCCGGGGCTGTTCGGCGCCGCGATGCCGCCCGATCCGGTGAAGCCCGCGCGCCTGATCCTGTTGGAGGGCGAGGGCTGGGCGAAGGTCGAGCCATCCACGCGTGTGGCGTTCGAGCGGGTGTTGACGGCGGTGCTGGGGGTGGGCGTGGCGATCCTGCGGCGCACGGACAATCCGCTGATCGAGGCGTTCGAGGCGTCGATCGCGGATGCGATGGCGTTGACGCGCGATATCTGCGCCTACGAGATGCGCTGGACGGTCGAGAACCTGGTGGACAAGAACCCCTCGGGGGTCAGCGAGTCGTTGCGCGCGCGGATGATGCTGGGGCGCGCGATCACGCTGGATGGCTATCGCGATCTGTTGCGCAGGCGGGCCGAGGCACGGGCGCGGTTGGCGGCCTTGGCGCCGGTGGCGGACGGGTTCATTGCGCCGGCGGCGTTGGGGCCGGCGCCCAGGCTCGGCGATCCGGGCGGCAGTCAGGGCGAGATTCTGCACACCACGGGCGATCCGACCTACAACGCGGCGTCGTCGATCCTGGGTGCGCCCGCGGTGACGGTGCCGGTGATGGCGGTCGGCGGCTTGCCGGTGGGAGTGCAGCTGATGGGCCAGCAGCATGCGGATGAGCGCGTGGTGGCGATGGCGCGCTGGCTGGCGGAGGCGGTGCCGGCGGTGGAGGTCGATTGAGGGGTAGTGCAGGGGGTGTGGGGGAACGGGTGCCCATCGCGGCAAGCCGCGACGGGACCCGGCAGCGTGGTCCCCCACCTTTTTGTCTTGCGCGCAGCACCAAATCTGTACAGATGCCTGTACATATGGAGGCCAAGCGATGGACGTCGTGACCTATACCCACGCCCGCCAGAACCTCGCCAAGCTGATGGACGAGACGCAGGCGAATCACGAGCCGATCGTGATCAATCGCCAGCAGAAGGGCTCGGTCGTGATGATGTCGCTCGAGGACTACAACGGGCTGATGGAGACGCTGCACCTGCTCCGCAGCCCGCGGAATGCCGAGCGGCTGCTGCGCTCGATCCGTCAGGCTAAGCGTGGCGAGGTCTTGATCCGCGAGCCGATCGACCCCGACAAGGACGTCTGACGCGCGTGCTGGTCGCGTGGACCGAGGATGCGTGGGACGAGTATGTCGCGTGGCCGGTGACGGATCGCGAAATGCTGCGGCGGATCAACCGGCTGATCGAAGCCATACGACGCGATCCGTTTCGCGGCGAGGGAAAGCCGGAGCCGCTTCGGAATGCGTTGTCGGGCTGGTGGTCGCGCCGGATCACGGTCGAGCATCGGCTGGTGTATCGGGTCACCGGGAAGGGCGCGGATCAGGTGCTGACGATCGCACAGTGTAGGCTGCACTATTGAGATCGTGCGCGGCCGGCAGGAGCAGTCTGCCATGGTACGAAGGCTATCCAAGAAAGACCTTCAGCAAGCACGAGCCGAACTGCGCGAGTGGCAGACACCGGCAAACGTCATTGAGCTCTTCAACCGTTACGCCTCCCAGGCCGGTGAGAATCTCATGGTGCAAAGCGGCACCAACGAGTTGCTTGAAGCATTCGTGCTCGGTCATGCAGGCCGACTCCGGAACGCGAGTTCGATACGGATCGGAGCCCGTAAGCGGCCCGACGGAGAACTGTGCGTTGATGGAGCAGTCATTCCTGTCGAGGTCACTGAAGCGGATGAGCCGGGTCGTCAGAGAGGTGACGAATATCGAGAGGTCTTGCGCAGGCGAGCATGTGATGAGCCCGATGAGACCGAATTTGAACCAGCGTATGCGACTTCGCGCCAGCGACGGCTCTTCCAGCTTCTGATTGCGCTGAGGAAAGCCATCCGGCGGAAAGAACCGCTGGCGCAATCCTCCGCTTATGGAGACTGTGAACTTTTGATCTACCTGAATATGAAAGGAGGATACGTCGACCCTGAACATTTGGATCCAGCAATCCGTCAACGGGAGGTCTGTGTGCCGTCTGGCTTCCGGGCAGTTTGGGTGTTGTGAGACACCCCATTTCGTGGCGGCCTCACCCTCCTCGGCCCTTACGGGCGGACTTGGCCGCGTTGAACGGGCGACTGCCGTAGCGAGCCCGCCCTTTCCCTTGCGCAGGTTGCGACCGCTTTCCGGGCGAGCGTCGTAATTAGGACAGACGCCGCTGCGCGGCTCAAAAAAACCCGCGGGGGCCAAGGGCCATTGGCCCTTGCCCCCGCACCCCCCATCCCAGGAACACGCCACCGGCTGACGCGGGCACCGGACACGGCGCGTTGACTCGCCCGGGGCCTAGAGAACAAATAGAGAACAACGTCGAGGCCCCACCCCATGACCCCGCCGGACCGCGCCCTGATCGAACGGCTCCGCTCCCTGATCGCGCGGGGCGAGGAAGCGCGCCCCTCCGGCCCCGCCATCCCGCTCGCACCCCCCATCGACGCGGCCCTGCCAGGCGACGGACTCGCCCGCGGCGCCATCCACGAACTGCTCACCGCCGACCCCGGCGCCGCCACCGCGTTCGCCGCCCTGATCCTCGCCCGCGCCGGCACCCCCACCGTCTGGATCGAGCCCACCCCCGATCCCTACCCGGCCGGCCTCGCCCCCTTCGGCCTCGACCCCGCCACGCTCATCGTCGTCCGCGCCGACGGCACCGACGCGCTCTGGGCCGCCGAGGAAGCCCTGCGCGCCCCCGCCATCGCCGGCGTGCTCGCCTCCCTCCCGCGGCTCGACCTCGCCACCGGCCGGCGGCTGCACCTCGCCGCCGAAGCCGGCGGCACGCTCGGGCTGATTCTCCGCCCCGACACGCCCAACCCGCCACCCACCGCCGCCCGCACCCGCTGGCGCATCTCCGCGCTGCCCACGCCCGGACCCGCCCACCGCCTCGGCCCGCCGCACTGGCGGCTCGAGCTCCTGCGCGCGCGCGGCGCCCCACCCGGCACCTGGAACGTCGCCTGGGATGGAACCCTCGTCGTGCTCGGCGCGGCGCGCGCCCATGGCTGAGCGCCGCATCCTCGCGCTCGACCTGCCCCGCTTCGCCGTCGACCGGGCGATCCGGCGCGAGCCCGCCCTCGCCGACGCCCCGCTCGCGCTCTGGACCGCCGAAGGGCCGCGCCGCCTGATCACCGCGACGAACGAGCACGCCGGCATCGCGCCCGGGACGCCGCTCGCCGATGCCCAGGCGATCGTACCGGGGCTGATCACCCGCCCGGCCGATCCCGCCGGCGACGCCGCCACCCTGCGCGCGCTCGCCACCTGGTGCGGCGGATTCACCCCGCTCGTCGCCTCCGCCCCGCCCGACGGGCTGGTGCTCGACATCACCGGCTGTGCGCATCTCTGGGGCGGCGAGCGCCCGATGCTGGCCGAAATCGCGCGGCGGGTGCGCGGCCTCGGCGTCGCGGTGCGCGCGGCGATCGCCGGCACCGCCGCCGGCGCGCTGGTGCTCGCGCGCGGCGCCGACGGCGCCATTGTCACCGCCGACCGACAGGCCGCCGCCGTCGCGGCCCTGCCGGTCGCCACGCTGCGGCTCGACCCCGATCTCGCCGAACTCGCCGAGCGATTCGGGCTGCGGCGGATCGGCGACCTCGCCGCCCAGGCGCGCGGGCCGCTCGCGCGCCGGCTCCGCCCGGCCACGCTCACCCTGCTCGACGAGGTGCTGGGGCGCAGCCGCCGCCCGATCACCCCCATCCGCCCGGCGCCGCCGGCCGAGGCCACGCTCGACTGCGCCGAGCCGATCCTGACGGCGGAGGCGATCGGCGCCGGCATCGCGCGCCTGACCGCGCGGCTCTGCGACGACCTGATCGGTCGGGGCGAGGGGGTGCGGCGGCTGGCCCTCACCTGCCTCCGCACCGACGGCACGGTGCAACGGATCGGCATCGGCACCGGGCTCGCGAGCCGCGACGCGGCCCATCTCGCGCGCCTGCTCGCGCCCCGGATCGAGCGGATCGATCCGGGCTTCGGCATCGAGCGGATGGTGCTCGCGGCCGAGGTGGAGCCGCTGGACGGACGCCAGGCCGGGCTGCCCGGCAGCGCCGCGGCCGCGGCCACCCGGCGCGAGGCGCTCGCCCGGCTGCTCGACCGGCTGCGCGGGCGGCTCGGCGCACGCGCGGTGGTCCGGCTCGATCCTGTGCCGAACCACTGGCCCGAACAGGCGGTGCAGCCTGCCGATCCGCTGGCGCCGCCGCGCCCCGCGCCGTCAGCCGGCCAGGCGCGCCCGGTGCGTCTCGCGCGCCCGCCGCGCCGGATCGACGGCGTGTCGCTGCTGCCGGACGGTCCGCCGGTGCGGCTCGGCACGATGCGCGTGCGCCGCGCCGAGGGGCCGGAGCGCATCCTGCCGCCCTGGTGGCAGTTCGGCCTGCGCGAAGCCCCGCGCGACTACTGGCGGGTCGAGACCGAGAACGGCCAGCGGCTCTGGGTGTTCGCGCGCCGCCGTGACGGCACGCCGGAGTGGTTCATCCACGGCTGGTTCGGCTGAGCCCTCGGCCCGGCGGGCCGCTCGAGCAGATCGCCTACGGCTGGACTCAGCCGTGGACGTGAAGATGCTCGCTGGGGAGCCCAGATCGGTTTCCACCCATGTGGAAACCGATCTAGGGCGCGGTGCGGCGCCTCAGCCCGAATTCGGCCGCGGCGTAGAGCGCGCAGGCGGCGGTGAAGATCGCCGTCACCATCATCGGGTCGCGCGACAGGCCGAAATGCGGCGCCACCCCCGGCCAGCCGTCCCAGATGAGGCGCAGCGCCACATAGACGATCAGCAGCAGCCCCGCCCAGCCGATCCAGCGGTACCGGTCGAGCATGCGCGCGATGTAGGAGGCGGCGACACCCATCAGCACCACCGACAGGAACAGCCCGAACGCCATGATGTAGGGGTGCTCGCGCGCCGCCGCCGCGACCGCCAGCACGTTGTCGAGGCTCATCGTGATGTCGGCGGCGATGATCGTCCACATCGCCGACATGAAGCTCTTCGGCTTGGCCCCGAACCCTTCGGCCGCGTGCTCGCTTTCGGCGACGTGGCCGGTGCGCAGGTCCTTGAACATCCGGTAGCAGACCCAGAGCAGCAGCAACCCGCCCGCGAACAGCAGCTCGGTGATCTGCAACAGCTGCGTCGTGATCAGCGCGAAGATGATGCGCAGCACCGCCGCCGCGCCGATGCCGAGGATGATCGCGCGTCGCCGCTGCTCCGGCGGCAGCGCGGCCGCGGCCATGCCGATCACCACGGCATTGTCGCCGGCGAGCGCGATGTCGATGCCGATGACCGCCAGCAGGGACCAGATCTGCGACGCAGAAATGCTGAAGTCCATGACGGACGGATCGATCCCGAACGGGGTTGGCCGGCGACCGGATAGCACGGCGCCGCCGCCCGCTTGTCAAGCGGCGGCCCGGCCGCCATACGCGCCCCGCAAGGAGAGACGCGATGATCCCCCGCTATTCCCGCCCCGAGATGACGGCCGTCTGGTCGGCCGAGAACCGCTACCGGATCTGGTTCGAGATCGAGGCGCTGGTCGCCGAGAAGCAGGGCGAAATCGGCCAGATCCCGGCCGAGGCCGCGCGCGCGATCCGCGAGCGGGGCGCCCCGCGCATCGCCGCCATGACCGAGGCGGATGTCGCGCGCATCGACGCGATCGAGCGCGAGGTGCGCCATGACGTGATCGCCTTCCTCACCTGGCTCGGCGAGGGGATCGGGCCGGAGGCGCGCTGGCTGCACCAGGGGCTCACCAGCTCGGACGTGCTCGACACCTGCCTCGCGGTGCAGCTCCGCGACGCGGCGCATCTGCTCGCCAAGGGGCTCGACCGGCTGCTCGACGCGCTGAAGCGCCGCGCGCTGGAGCACCGCCACACGCTGACGATCGGCCGCAGCCACGGCATCCACGCCGAGCCGACCAGCTTCGGGCTGAAGCTCGCCGGGCACTGGGCCGAGTTCGCGCGGGGCCGCGACCGTCTCGCCGCCGCCGCCAACGAGATCGCGACCTGCGCGATCTCCGGCGCGGTCGGCACCTTCGCGCATGTGCCGCCGGTGGTGGAGGCGTTCGTCGCCGAGAAGCTCGGCCTCGCGGTCGAGCCCGTCTCGACGCAGGTGATCCCGCGCGACCGCCACGCGATGTTCTTCGCCACCCTCGCCGTGATCGCCTCAGGGATCGAGCGGCTCGCAACCGAGGTGCGGCACCTGCAACGGAGCGAGGTGCGCGAGGCCGAGGAGTATTTCCACCCGGGCCAGAAGGGTTCCTCGGCGATGCCGCACAAGCGCAACCCGGTGCTCTCCGAGAACCTCACCGGGCTCGCGCGGCTGGTGCGCGGCTATGCGATCCCGGCGCTGGAGAACGTCGCGCTGTGGCACGAGCGCGACATCAGCCACTCCTCGGTCGAGCGCGTGATCGCGCCGGATGCCACGATCGCGCTCGACTTCGCGCTGCACCGCCTCGCCGGGATGGTCGAGACGCTGGTGGTCTATCCGGACCGCATGCAGGCGAATCTCGACGCGCTCGGCGGCGTGGTGCACTCGGGCGAGGTGCTGCTGGCGCTGACCCAGGCCGGGTTCAGCCGCGAGGACGCCTACCGGATCGTGCAGCGGAACGCGATGGCGACCTGGATGGCGCTCGGCACCGAGGCGGCGAAGAGCTTCCGCGAGAACCTGGAGTCCGATCCGGAGATCGCCGGCAGGCTCGACCGCGCGGTGCTGGACCGCGCGATGGACCCGCGCCTGCATCTCGCGCATGTGGACGCGGTGCTGGCGCGGGTGTTCGGCGAGGGGTGAGGGGTCCGCAAGCCGGCAGGGGCCACCTCCGCGCGAAAATGCGCTTGGCTTGTGTCGATCCTGCCCATGCTCGTTCGTCGCATGAGCAGGACGGCCGAAGGGCCGCTCCGGACCACAGGAGATGAAACGATGCGCGTGATGGTGATGGTGAAGGCGACCGAGGACAGCGAGGCGGGCCGCATGCCGCCGGCCGAGTTGCTCGACGCGATGATGAAGTTCAACGAGGAACTGGTGAAGGCCGGCATCATGCTGGCCGGCGACGGGCTGAAGCCCACCTCCGAGGCCAAGCGGGTCCATTTCGACGGGACGAAGCGGACCGTGACCGACGGCCCCTTCGCCGAGACCCGCGAACTCGTCGCCGGCTACTGGATCTGGCAGGTCAAGGACATGGCCGAGGCGGTGGAGTGGGTGAAGCGCTGCCCCAACCCGATGTTCGGCCCGAGCGACATCGACATCCGACCATTGTACGAGATGGAGGATTTCGCCGAGATCACGACGCCCGAGACTGCGGCACTCGAGCGGCGGCTGCGCAAGGAGATGGGCGGCTGATCGGACCGTCGGGCGCCGGTTCCGCGCGAAGCAAGGCCTGAACGCCGGTCCGTCGAAGGTTCCACCTTCGGCGGATCGGGAGGAGCGCTTCGCTTGCCATCAGCCACGCCCCGTCCGATGAGGGGGCGTGGCGGATGGCATCCACCAAGCGATCGAGACGGTCTTCCGGATCGAGCGGGCGCGGCTGATCGGCGGCCTCGCCCGCCTTGTCCGCGACGTCGATCTGGCCGAGGAACTGGCGCAGGACGCGCTGGTGGCGGCGCTCGCCGAATGGCCCAGAACGGGCGTGCCGACGAAGCCTGGCGCTTGGCTGATGGAGACCGCCCGGCGCCGCGCGATCGACGGGTTCCGCCGGCAGCGGATGCGCGCGCGCAAGCATGCCGAGATCGCGCTGGCGCAGGACGAGGCCGATGACGGCGCCGACGCGCTCGAGGCGGCGCTCGACGACGATCTCGGCGACGAACTGCTCGGCCTGATCTTCGCCGCCTGCCACCCCGTGCTGCCGCCCCAGGCACGCTCGGCTCTGACGTTGCGCCTGGTCGGCGGACTGACGACCGGCGAGATCGCGCGCGCCTTCCTCTCACCCGAGGCGACGATCGCGCAGCGCATCGTGCGCGCGAAGAGGACGCTCCGCAGCACCGGTCTCGCCTTCGAGGTGCCGCGCGGGGCCGAGCGACAGCCCCGGCTCGCCTCGGTGCTGGAGGTGATCTACCTGATCTTCAACGAGGGCTACGTCGCCACGTCCGGTGAGGACCTGATCCGCCCCGCGCTCGCGGCCGAGGCGCAGCGCCTGGGCCGCATCCTCGCCGGGCTGATGCCGGAGGAGCCCGAGGTGTTCGGCCTGCTCGCGCTGATGGAGCTCCAGGCCTCGCGCTTCGCCGCGCGCACCGGGCCGGACGGGGCGCTGGTGCCGATCACCGACCAGAACCGGGCACGCTGGGACTGGCTGCTGATCCGGCGCGGCCTCGCCGCGCTGGCGCGCGCCGAGGCGCTGGGCGGCGCCGACCGGCCCTATGCCCTGCAGGCCGCGCTCGCCGCCTGCCATGCCCGGGCGCGCACGGCCGAGGAGACCGACTGGCCGCGGATCGCGGCGCTCTATGACCGGCTGTGCGCGGTCGCGCCCTCGCCGGTGATCGAGCTCAACCGCGCGGTGGCGTACAGCATGGCCTTTGGCCCGGAGACGGGGCTCGCGCTGCTCGACGCGATCGAGCGCGCCGACGCGCTGCGCGACTACGCCCCGCTACCAGCAGCGCGCGGCGACTTCCTGTTCCGGGCCGGCCGCTGGGCCGAAGCGCGACACGAATTTCAAACCGCCGCCTCGCTCAGCCGGAACGCGCGCGAGCGGGACTTCCTGCTGCGCCGGGCCGCGGCGTGCGGTGGCTAACTGCTCAGCCCTTCGGCGCTTCCTCGGCGATCTGGCGGCGCGCGACCGCGAGCAGCCGGTCGTACTCGGTGCGCAGCTCGGCCTCGGCCACGCTCCTGCCGGCGGCATCCAGATCGCCGCGCACCTTCTCGATCACGTCGTCATGGCCCGGCTTCTTGAAGTCCGCGGCGACCACGGCCTTGGCGTAGGCCTCCGCCTCGGCGCCCGACTTGCCGAGCTTCTCCGCCACCCACAGCCCGAACAGCCTGTTGCGTCGCGCCTGGGCGCGGAACTCCTGTTCCTGGTCCAGCTTGTACTTCGCCTCGAAGCCCTTCTCGCGTTCGGCGAAGGCGTCCGTGCTCATCGGTTCCGGCCCCCTTGGATCCCACTCACCATCTTGGCGGTCGGCGCCGTCTGTAGCAGATGGGACCGCCATGTGCACCGTGGTGTTGCTGCACCGCCCCGGACACGCCTGGCCGCTGGTGCTGGCCGCGCTGCGCGACGAGATGATCGCCCGCGCCTGGGATCCGCCGGCCGCGCATTGGCCCGATCGGCCGGGCGTGGTGGGCGGGCGCGACCGGCTCGCCGGCGGCACCTGGATGGCCTCGGACGGCGAACGCGTCGCCTGCGTGCTGAACCGCCCCGGCACGCTTGGCAGCCGGCCGGGGCTGCGCTCGCGCGGGGAGCTGCCGCTGGCGGCGCTCGCGGACGCGGCGATCGACGGGACCGCGTTCGCCGCCTTCAATCTCGTCTGCGCCGGGCGCGCGGGCGGCTGGATTCTCGAGAGCGAGGACGGGCGGGTGGTGCGCCGGGCGGTCCCGGAGGGGGTGTCGATGCTGACCGCGCATGGGCTCGACAGCGGCGAGAGCCCGCGCGCGCGGCTCCATCTGCCGCGGTTCCGCGCCGCCCCCGCGCCCGACCCCGGCGCGGGGGACTGGTCCGCCTGGCTCGCCCTGCTTGCCAGCACGGAGGCCGAGTCCGGGGCGGGGCCACGCGGCGGCATGACGATTGCATCCGATCACGGCTACGGCACGGTCTGCGCCAGCCTGTTCGCGCTGCCGGAGCGCGGCCAGCCGGTCTGGCTGTTCGCGGCCGGGCCGCCTGGACGCACTCCGTTCCGGCCGGTCGTGCTTGCTCCGGCGGCCGCGTCGTGGCGGGATGCGGTGGCATGACCGCGCGTCGCACGCTGCTTGCCGGGGTTGCCTGTCTGGTCGCGGGCGGCGCTGCCGCCCAGCCGCCGCCGGGGCGTGGGCAGGGCGGCCCCCCCGACCGCGCCGGCCCGCCCGGCCGCCGCGCGCCCGATGCCGGGGCGGCGGTCGGCGCACTCGTCGTCTTCACCGCGATCGAGCAGGCGCGCATCCGCGAGTGGTTCATCGCCAATCCCTACCCGGTGCAGCCTCTCCCGCCCGGCATCGCGCGCAACCTCGCGCGCGGCAAGCCGCTGCCGCCGGGGATCGCCAAGCGCTATGCCCCCGCCGGGCTGTTGCGCCAGATCGTGCCGCGGCCGGGCTACGAGATCCTGGTGGTCGGCGCCTCCATCCTGCTGGTGCATGCGGCCACCGGGATCGTTCACGACATCCTGAGCGACGTGATCCGCGGCCGCTGAACGGGAACTTTTGGTAACCTCCAGCGTTGCCTTGGACACGCCCCGACGCAGGAGGACCGCATGACCCGCCCCTTCACCCTGCCGGCGGCGCTGATGTTCGCGTCGATCATCGGCCTGCCCGCCTCAGCCCAGGCACCGATGGCCACGCCGCAGGACCCGCCCCCGGTGCCGCCGGTCCAGATGGTGCCGCCCTCGGCCGCCGCCTCGGCCACGGCCGTGTTCACCACCGCCGAGGCGCATGCGATCCGTGACTACTACATGGAGCACCCCGACCAGGTGGGGCCCGCGCAGGCCCCCGGGGTGGCCGAATCGCTCACCCGCGGCGCGACCCTGCCCTCGCGGCTCGAGGCGAAGCCGGTGCCGGACGCGCTCAAGGACAAGCTCGCCGACCGCCCGGGGCACGAGATCCTGATCGCCGGCTCGGTCGCGCTGCTGGTCGAGAGCGAGACGCGCGTGATCCGCGACCTGCTGCGCGACGCCCTGCCGCCCGCGAACTGACGGCCACGACGAGGGCCGCCCGGTCCGCTCCGCCCGCCCGGCATGTCCGGGCTGCCCCCGGCCGGTGGCCGCCGGGGCACCCCCCTGCTATACCCTCGCGCGCGCCGCCGGATTGTGTTGCCGCGGCGCAGCGAGGAGAGTTTTCCTATGGCGCGGCGACGGCAGCTCTACGAGGGCAAGGCGAAGATCCTGTTCGAGGGGCCCGAGCCCGGCACGCTGGTGCAGTACTTCAAGGACGACGCCACCGCCTTCAACGCCCAGAAGAAGGGCGTGATCACCGGCAAGGGCGTGCTGAACAACCGCATCAGCGAGTTCATCATGATGCGCCTCGCCGAGATCGGCGTGCCGACCCATTTCGTCCGCCGGCTCAACATGCGCGAGCAGCTGATCCGCGAGGTCGAGATCATCCCGCTCGAGGTGGTGGTGCGCAACGTCGCCGCCGGCTCGCTCTCCACCCGGCTCGGCATCGCCGAGGGCACGCAGCTGCCGCGCTCGATCGTCGAGTACTACTACAAGAACGACCAGCTCGGCGATCCGCTGGTGGCCGAGGAGCACATCACCGCGTTCGGCTGGGCCTCGGTGCAGGATCTCGACGACATCATGGCGCTCGCGCTGCGCGTGAACGACTTCCTCTCGGGGCTGTTCCTCGGCGTCGGCATCCGGCTGGTGGACTTCAAGCTGGAGTTCGGCCGGCTCTGGGACAACGAGGAGATGCGGATCGTCGTCGCCGACGAGATCAGCCCGGATTCGTGCCGGCTGTGGGATCTCAAGACCAACGAGAAGCTCGACAAGGACCGCTTCCGGCGCGATCTCGGCAAGGTCGAGGAGGCGTATCAGGAGGTGGCGCGGCGGCTCGGCATCCTCCCCGAGGCGGGCGTGCGCGACCTCAAGGGTCCGGAGACCATGCAGTGATGGAGCGGGGGCGGTGAAGGCGCGTGTGACCGTGATGCCCAAGTCGGGTGTGCTCGACCCGCAGGGCAAGGCGATCGGCCATGCGCTGGCCTCGCTCGGCTTCGCCGGTGTCGGCGAGGTGCGCGCAGGCAAGGTGATCGAATTGGAACTCGCCGAGACCGACCCCGCGCGCGCGAAGGCCGAGGCCGAGGAGATGGCGCGCAAGCTCCTGGCCAACACGGTGATCGAGAGCTTCCGCGTCGAGCTCGTCTGAGGCGATGGCCAAGGCCTCGATCTTCATCCTGATCGCGCTCACGGTGGTGATCGCCTGGGCGATGAAGCGCCGCCAGGCGCCGGTGAAGGGCGGGGTGGTGGCGAAGAAGAAGGCCGCGATCCGGCTCTGGTTCGATGCTGCCGCGATCGCGGTCGGCATCACGCTGGTGCTGCTCGCGGCGATGCATTGGCTCAGGCTCGGATGGGCGTGAGCGGGGAGCGCCGGATCGTCTGGCGGCGCGAGGATGCGCCGACGCTCGAGACCTGCGTGGTGCATCTCGACCGGCGCGAGGCCGAGGGCGTGGTCGCCGGCATGATCGGCTCGGAGGCGATCGCGCTGCGCTGGCGCGTCGGCTGGGACGAGGCCTGGCGCACGCGGCGCGCGCAGATCGAGCGGCTGGAGCCGCGCGGCACCGAGACCGTGCTGCTCGCCGATGCCGCCGGGGTCTGGCACGACAGCGCCGGGGCGCATCTGACGGCGCTGGACGGCTGCCTCGATGTCGATATCGGCGCGACCCCGTTCACCAACACGCTGGCGATCCGCAGGCTCGCCCTGGCGGTCGGCGGATCGGCCGAGCTCCGCGTCGCCTATGTCGCGGTGCCGGCGCTGACGGTCGCACCCGCCGCGCAGCGCTACACGCGGCTGGCCGCGGACCGCTATCGCTACGAGGGCCTGTTCCGCGGCTTCGCGGGCGAGCTGCTGGTGGACGCGGAGGGGCTGGTGCGGGTGTACGAGGGCACGTTCACGCGCGTGGAGGCGCCATGAAGGCGGGCATCGTCATATTCCCCGGAACGAACCGCGAGCGTGACATGGCGATCGCGCTGGAGCGCGCGACCGGCGCGAGGCCGCGTGTGCTGTGGCACCGCGAGACGGCGCTGCCCGAGGGCATCGATCTCGTCGTGCTGTGCGGCGGGTTCAGCTACGGCGACTATCTGCGCTGCGGCGCGATCGCCGCGCGCAGCCCGATCATGCGCCCGATCGCCGAGCACGCGGCGCGCGGGGGCTTGATCCTCGGCGTCTGCAACGGCTTTCAGATCCTGTGCGAGGCCGGGCTGCTGCCGGGCGCGCTCTTGCGGAATGCCGGGCTCCGGTTCCTCTCGATGGAGTGCCGCATGCGCGTCGAGCGCACGGACACGCCGTTCACCACGCACTACCAGCGCGGCCAGGTGATCCGCGCGCCGATGGCGCATGGCGACGGCAACTACATTGCCGATGCGGCCACGCTCGACCGGCTGGAGGGCGAGGGACGCGTCGCGTTCCGCTACGTCACGGAGGCGGGCGACGCGGTGCCCGAGGCGGCGCTGAACGGTGCCGCGCGCAACATCGCCGGCATCTACTCCGGCAACCTGCGCGTGCTCGGGCTGATGCCGCATCCGGAGGATCTGGTCGATCCGCTGATGGGCGGCACGGATGGGCTGCCGCTGTTCGAGAGCCTCGCCGCCGCCGCGTGAGGCGTTACCGGCCGCGCCGCGCGGTCCTGGCTCGCTGCCTCTTCGTTGCCGAGATCACCTGTTCGAGAGCCCGTGACAGGGGCTCGGGCGCGTCCTCGATCCGCGGATGCCCCGCGCGGCTCTGTCCGGCCTCGTGCCGGAGGTCGTCGTAGAGCGAGTCGCTCGGCAGGTGCGGCTGGGGCGGCGGCGGTGGCGCGGTGGCGCCTCGGCCCCCGAACAGCTTCCAGAGCAAGGTGAACATCCGACCCTCCTGCGTGCTCAGATGCGTGGCTGGCGTGATGACCTGCCCGCCGCATTGAACAAAGGGTTGACGGCGGCCGTGCCGGCTCCTCTCCGGGCTGTGGCGTCCCCGCCCGCCGGTTCCTCTTGAACCCTGCCACAATCCGGTCAACATGCTGCCCGCGCCCAAGGACGCGGCCACAAGGGGGGATGCCGCCCGGCGCACGAGGTGCGATGCAGGTTCACGCCAGCTGCTGCGCATGGAGCGGTCTCGCCGTCCTGCTGCGCGGCACACCGGGAAGCGGCAAGTCCGACCTGGCCCTCCGCCTCGTCGATGCGGGGTTCCAGTTGGTGGCCGACGATCGCGTCGATCTGGCGGTCGAGCACGGTGCCGTGACCGCCTCCGCCCCGCCCGCGCTCGCCGGGCTGATCGAGGTGCGGGGCCTCGGCATCCTCGACCTCGGCACCCCCGGCGCCGCCAGGCTCGGCCTGCTCGCCGACCTGACCCCCGCGGCGGCCATCGAGCGGATGCCGGAACCCGCGACGGAGGAGGTGCTCGGCGTGGCGCTGCCGGTGATCCGGATCGACCCGGCCGCCGCCTCGGCCGTGGCACGGGTGCGCGCCGCCCTCGCCGTGCTCCAGGGCCGCGCTGCCAGCCGCTGCGGCGCGCTCGGCGACCACGCGGCCGGGCCCGCGCCATGACCGTCGAGCCGCGCCCGCGCCGCCCCGTGGTGGTCGTCACCGGCCTGTCCGGCGCGGGCAAGTCGTCGGTCCTGCGCGCGCTGGAGGATCTCGGCTTCGACACGGTGGACAACCCGCCGCTGCGCGTGGTGGGCGACCTCGCCACGGGAGAGGCGTCCGCGCCGCTTGCGATCGGCATCGACGCGCGCCGGGCGGATTTCGACGGCGCGGCGGCCGAGCGCGTGATCGCCGGGCTGCGCGCGCGGCCGGAGCTCGACGTCACCCTGTTCTTCCTGATCGCCGAGGACGAGGTGCTGCTGCGCCGCTACACCGAGACGCGCCGGCGCCATCCGCTGGCACCGCAGGGGCGTGTCAGCGACGGCATCGCGCATGAGCGCGCGCTGCTCGAACCGCTCGGCGCGGCGGCCGACATCGTGCTCGATACCTCGGCGCTCGCGCCGGCGGACCTGCGCGGCATGATCGAGGCGCAATTCGGCACCGACAACCAGAGCGCGATCACGATCGGCATCGTCAGCTTCTCCTACGCGCGTGGATTGCCGCGCGAGGCGGATCTCGTGTTCGACGTGCGGTTCCTGCGTAATCCGCACTACGTGGACGCGCTGCGGCCGCTGACCGGCCAGGACCCGTCGGTGGACGCCTACGTTGCCGCCGACCCCGATTTCGCGGCATTCTGGGACCGCATGACCGGGCTTCTGGATGCCCTCTTGCCCCGCTACGTGCGGGAGGGGAAGAAGTATCTCACCATCGCTTTCGGCTGTACCGGCGGGCGCCATCGCTCCGTCGCCGTCGCCGAGAGGATGGCGGCGCATCTGCGCGCGCAGGGTTGGCGGGCGACGGTCGTCCATCGCGAAATCTGGAAGGCAGTGGCAGCGCCGATCGCCGGCGCGCCCAGGCACGAGCCGCCGCCGGACGCCGCGGCGGCCGCGGCCCAGGTCAGGTGAAGGCCATTCGATGATCGGTCTGGTGCTGGTGACGCACGGACGGCTGGCCGAGGAGCTCAGGCTGGCGATGGAGCACGTCGTCGGGCCGCAGAAGGGGGTCGCCACGGTCTGCATCGGGCCGGAGGACGACATGGAGAAGCGCCGGCAGGACATCCTGCGCGGCATCGACACGGTCGACACCGGCGATGGCGTGGTGCTGCTCACCGACATGTTCGGCGGCACCCCCTCGAACCTCGCGATCTCGACCATGGATCGCAAGAACGTCGAGGTGATCGCGGGGGTGAACCTGCCGATGCTGGTGAAGCTCGCCTCGATCCGCTCCACCCATCCGCTTGGCCAGGCGGTCGGCTGCGCACAGGATGCCGGGCGCAAGTACATCGCCGCGGCGAGTCGCCTGCTCGCCGACGCGCCGCGGTGACGCGCGGACCGATCGAGGGGAGCGCGCCGTGAACGAATGGCCGAACGAGCCGGGCGAGGGGCGCGTGCCGCGCGACCCGGACGACCCGTTCCCGATCGTCGACCCTCCCGCGGCGGCGGGGCCGGTGCTGACGCGCACGGTCTGCATCCGCAACAAGCGCGGCCTGCATGCGCGTGCGGCCGCGAAGTTCGTCAAGCTCGCCGAGCAGTTCTCCGCCTGCGTCACCGTGCGCAAGAACGGCAACGCGGTGTCGGCACGCTCGATCATGGGGCTGATGATGCTGGGCGCCGGCACCGGCTGCGACGTCGTGCTGGAGGCGGAAGGCTGGGACGCCCGCGAGGCGCTGGAAGCATTGGCCGGCCTGGTCGAGGCCGGCTTCGATGAGGACTGAGGCGCGCGCCCGTCCGGCCCGGCGCAGCCGCGGCGCGGCCGAGGCCGCCCGCCCCGAGCGGGTGCTGGCGGGACTCGCGGTTTCGCCCGGCATCGGCATCGGCAAGGTCGCGCTCGCCGCCCAGGCGCCGGTGGAGGTCGAGCGGCGCGCGCTGTTCGACGACCAGGTGCAGCACGAGATCGAGCGGTTCGACGAGGCGGTCGGGCTCTCGCGCAAGCAGCTCGCCAAGCTGAAGGCGCGGCTCTCGATCCTGCCCGAGGAGGCGACGCAGGAGCTCGAACCGCTGCTCGACGCCTATGCGCAGATGCTCGGCAATTCGCGCCTGACGCGCGGCATCCGCAAGCGCATCGCGGAGGCCAAGATCAATGCCGAAGCCGCGGTCGGCGACGAGGCCGAGGCGATCGCGACCGCGTTCCTGGCCGGCGATGATGACCGCGCCGGCCGCCAGCGACGCGCCGACGAGGTGCGCGAGATCGGCCGGCGCCTGGTGCGCAACCTCACGCGCACGCCGTGGCGCAACTACTCCGGCCTGCCGCAGGGCAGCGTGCTGGTCACCGAGTCGCTGACGCCCTCGGACGCGGCCTTGATCGAGCCCGCGAAGCTCGCTGCCGTGGCCGCGGAGGAGGGCGGGCTCGAAGGCCACACCGCGATCATGCTGCGCGCCCTCGGCCTGCCGGCGGTGCTGGGCGCGGCCGGACTGACGGATGCGGTCGAGCCGGGCGATCTCGCGATCGTCGATGGTACCGCGGGGCTGGTCACGCTCAACCCGACCGTGGAGACGCTCGCCGCGGCGCGCAAGGCGGTCGCGGCCTTCGCGCGCGAGAACCAGCGGCTCGCCAAGCTGCGCCGCCTGCCCGCGGTGACCAAGGACGGCGAGCCGGTCGAGCTGCAGGCGAATCTCGAACTGCCGATCGAGCTGCCGATGATCGCGCAGTCGGGCGCGGTCGGGATCGGGCTGCTGCGCACCGAGTTCCTGTTCATGAACCGCGACGACGTGCCGGACGAGGACGCGCAGGCCGAGGTCTATGCGCAGGTGGTGGACGCGATGCAGGGCGATCCGGTCACGATCCGCGTGCTCGACTGGGGGGGCGAGAAGCAGATCGAGAGCCTGATCGCGCAGGGCTGGGTGCCGGGCTCGGGCGGCGAGAACCCGGCGCTCGGCGTGCGCGGGCTCCGCTTGCTGCTGAAGGAGCACGAGCTGTTCGAGACTCAGCTTGCCGCGATCCTGCGCGCAGCCATGCGCGGGCCGGTGAAGCTGCTGCTGCCCATGGTCACCACGCCGGCGGAGGTGCGCGCCGCGCGCGAGATCTACGACCGTGTCGCGCGGCGGCTGAAGCGCCGCGGGCTCGACCTGCCCGATCCGCTGCCGCCGCTCGGCATCATGATCGAGACGCCGGGTGCCGCGCTCGCGGCCGACAGCCTCGCGCTGGAGGCCGATTTCTTCGCGATCGGCACGAACGATCTCGCCATGTACACGCTGGCGGTCGATCGCGCCGAGAGCGAGGCGGCGCATCTCTACGATCCGCTGCACCCGGCCGTGCTGCGGCTGATGCAGTTCGCGACCGAAGCGGCGCTGCGCATGCGGATGCCCGTCTCGGTCTGTGGCGAGATCGCGGGCGACCCGCGGCTGACGCCGCTGCTGCTGGGCCTGGGCATCCGCTCGCTCTCGATGTCCTCGGGCGCGGTGCCGCGGGTGAAGCAGGCGGTGCGCTCGGTCGCGATCGATGACTGCGCCCGCTTCGCGCGCACGGTGATGGAGCAGTCCGATCCCGCGCGCATCGCCGAGCTCGTCGCCGGGTTCTGGCAGAAGACCGACCCCTGAGGAGACCGATGGCCAGCACCCCGCTCGACTCCGCGCTGTTCCGCGACATGTTCGGCACGGAGGCGATGCGCGCGGTGTTCGCCGATGCGGCGCTGGTCGGACGGTATCTGGAGGTCGAGGTGGCGCTCGCGCGCGCCGAGGCGAGGCTCGGCGTGATCCCGGCCGAGGCCGCGCGCGCGATCGAGACGGCCGCGCGCACGATCACGATCGACTGGGAGCGGTTCCGCCACGAGACCGAGACGGTCGGCTACCCGATCATCGCGCTGGTGCACCAGCTCGCGGAGGCCGCCGGCGAGGCGGGGCGCTACGTGCACTGGGGTGCGACGACGCAGGACATCATGGACACCGCGACGGTGCTGCAACTGCGCGCGGCACTCGATCTCGTCGCGGCGGATGTCGAGGCGCTGCGCGGCATCCTTGCCGGGCTCGCGCGCGCGCATCGCGGCACGCCGATGGCGGGGCGGACGCATCTGCAACAGGCCCTGCCCGTGACCTTCGGCTATAAGGCCGCGATTTGGCTCTCGATGCTCGATCGCCATGCAGAACGGCTGACCCAGCTCCGCCCGCGCGTCGAAATGGGCCAGTTCGCCGGTGCGGCCGGCACGCTCGCTTCGCTCGGCGATCGGGGCTTCGCGGTGCAGGCGGCGTTCTGCGCCGAACTCGGCCTTGGCGTGCCGCCGATCACCTGGCATGTCGCGCGCGACGGCATCGCCGAGGCCGTCTGCCTGCTCGGGTTGATCACCGGCTCGCTCGGCAAGATCGCGACCGACGTGATGCTGATGATGGCGACCGAGTTCGGGGGCGAGGTGATGGAGCCCTTCGTGAAGGGTCGCGGCGCCTCCTCGACGATGCCGCAGAAGCGCAACCCGATCTCCTGCGAGCTGATCCTCGCGACGTCGAAGGCGGTGCGTCAGCAGGTGGGCTTGGCACTCGACGCCATGCTCGCGGATTTCGAGCGCGCAACCGGGCCGTGGCACCTGGAATGGCTCGCCGTGCCCGAAGCGTTCATCCTGTCGGCCGGCTGTCTCGCCCAGGCGCGCTTCATGCTCGCGGGGCTCGAGGTGCATCCCGAGCGGATGCGCGCGAATCTCGATCTCTCGCGCGGGCTGATCGTCGCCGAGGCGGTGATGATGGCGGCGGCCCCGGCGCTCGGCCGGCAGCGCGCCCATGACGTCGTCTACGAGGCGTGCCGCGCGGCGCTCGCGCGCGACATTCCCCTTGCCGAGGCGCTGGCGGCGTTTCCCGAGATCGTCGCGGCGCTTGGCGGGATGGAGGCCGTGGCCGCGCGGTGCGATCCGGCGAACTATCTCGGCCTCGCCCCGGCAATGGTGGACCGGCTGCTGGCGGGGCGCGGCTGACGCTGGGGCGCGACTGCGCCGGCAAGCGCCCGCCGCCATGCATCTCGACGCCTGCCGCCCCTGACCGGGAGGTGAGCCGCGCCGCGCTGGCCTTCCGCCCGGCCTCGTGCTAGGCGGCGGCGCATTCCCCGGAAGGACAACCCCGCCATGCCCGAGAGCCCGATGCCGCACGCCGATTACGTTGTCCGCGACCTTGCCCTGGCCGACTGGGGCCGCAAGGAGATCGCGATCGCCGAGACCGAGATGCCCGGGCTGATGGCGATCCGCGCCGAATACGGGCCCAAGCAGCCGCTGAAGGGTGCCCGCATCGCCGGCTGCCTGCACATGACGATCCAGACCGCCGTGCTGATCGAGACCCTGAAGGCGCTGGGCGCGGATGTCCGCTGGTCGTCCTGCAACATCTTCTCGACCCAGGACCACGCCGCGGCCGCGATCGCCGCCGGCGGCACGCCGGTCTTCGCGGTGAAGGGCGAGACGCTGGCCGAGTACTGGGACTATGTGCGTCGTACGCTGAGCTGGGGCGACGGCGGCACGCCGAACCTGCTGCTCGACGACGGCGGCGACATGACCCTGCTCGTGCATTACGGGCTGCGCGCCGAGAAGGGCGACACGGCGTTCCTCGACACGCCCGGCAACGAGGAGGAGGAGGTCTTCTTCGCGCTGATCAAGGACACGCTGAAGACCCGGCCCGGCTGGTTCGCGAAGCTCGCTGAGGCGATCCGCGGCGTCAGCGAGGAGACCACCACCGGCGTGCATCGCCTCTACCAGATGGAGAAGGAGGGGCGGCTGCTCTTCCCCGCCATCAACGTCAACGACAGCGTCACCAAGTCGAAGTTCGACAACCTCTATGGCTGCCGCGAGAGCCTGGTGGACGGCATCCGCCGCGGCACCGACGTGATGATGGCCGGCAAGGTGGCGATGGTCTGCGGGTTCGGCGATGTCGGCAAGGGCTCGGCCGCGAGCCTGCGCAACGCCGGCTGCCGCGTGATGGTGAGCGAGATCGATCCGATCTGCGCGCTGCAGGCGGCGATGGAGGGCTACGAGGTGACGACGATGGAGGACGCCGCGCCGCGCGCCGACATCTTCGTCACCGCCACGGGGAACGTCGACGTCATCACCGTCGAGCACATGCGCGCGATGAAGGACCGGGCGATCGTCTGCAATATCGGCCATTTCGATTCCGAGATCCAGGTCGCGGCGCTGAAGAACTTCCGCTGGCACAACGTCAAGCCGCAGGTGGACGAGATCGAGTTCCCCGACGGCAAGCGGATCATTCTGCTGTCGGAGGGGCGGCTGGTGAATCTCGGCAACGCGACAGGGCACCCCTCCTTCGTGATGTCGTCCTCCTTCTCCAACCAGACGCTCGCGCAGATCGAGCTCTGGACCAATCCGGGCAAGTACCAGAGGAAGGTCTATGTGCTTCCCAAGGCGCTGGACGAGAAGGTGGCGGCGCTGCATCTCGCCAAGTTGGGCGCCAAGCTGACGACGCTGAACGCGAAGCAGTCCGCCTATATCGGCGTGCCGCAGGCGGGCCCGTTCAAGCCCGAGACCTACCGCTACTGACGTGCGCCGCGTCGCGATCGTCACCGCGGCGGGGAAGGGGATCGGTGCGGGGATCGCGCGCCGGCTCGCCGCCGACGGCTACGCGCTGGGCCTGCTCTCGCCGGGCGAGGGAGTCGTGTCGCTCGCTGACGAGTTGGGCGGTGTCGCGGTGCGCGGGTCGGTCACCGGGCCCGACGATCTTGCGCGCCTAGTCGAAACGACCGTCGCGCGGTTCGGCCGGCTCGACGCGGCGGTGGTGAATGTCGGCCATCCGCCCAAGGGCGCGCTGCTCGATCTCACCGATGCCGACTGGGAGGCCGGCTTCGCCATGGCCTTCATGCCGCTGGTGCGGATCGCGCGGCTGGTCACACCGCAGTTCCGCGCCGCCGGCGGCGGATCGGTGGTGGCGATCAGCTCCTACGCGGCCTTCGAGCCCGAGCCCGATTTCCCGATGAGCACCTTGCGTGCGGCGCTCTCGGCCTATCTCAAGCTCTATGCCGATCTGCACGCGGCCGAGGGCATCCGCATGAACGCGGTGCTGCCCGGCTTCACCGACTCGCTGCCGGAGAAGGCGGCGCGCCGCGCGCGCATCCCGATGGGGCGCTACGCGCGCGTCGAGGAGATCGCCGCCGCGGTCGCCTTCCTGCTGTCGCCGGAGGCCTCCTACATCACCGGCCAGAGCCTTCGCGTGGACGGCGGCGTGGCCCGTTCGGTCTGAGCGCGGTGCAGGGCCTCGCCGCCGGCGTCGGGCTGTTCGCGACCGCGCTGCTGTTCGGCGGGATGGTGTTCTTCGCCTTCATCGTCGCGCCGAACGTGTTCCGCGCGCTCGGGCCGCAGCACGCGGGTGCAGTCCTGCGGCGGCTGTTTCCGGTCTACTACGTGTTCGGCGCCGGCATGGCGGCAGCGGCGGCGATCGCGCTCGTCCCGGTGGCGTGGGAAGCCGCGCTGGTGATGGCGGTCGTCGCGTCGGGCTTCGTGTTCTCGCGCCAGGGGCTGATGCCCCGCATCAACGCCTACCGGGACGCGGAGCTTGCGGGCGACGCCTCGGCGACGCAGCCCTTCGCCCGGCTGCACCGCCTGTCGGTCGTAATCAACCTGGCGCAGATGGTCCTGGTCGCGCTGGTGCTGGTGGGCTTCGCCGGCCGCGCCTGGTAGCCGCTTCCGCCCCGTCGGGGGTTCGGCTAAGTCTTGGCCTCAGGCGGGCAGCAAGCCCGCATCCGTCCTCAGGGAGGCCTGTTCCCATGAAGCGTCGTACCCTTTTCGCAGCCGGCGCGGCCGCGACCACGCTCGCCACGCCCGCGATCGCGCAGGGCCGCATCCAGTGGCGCATGGTCACGTCCTGGCCGCGCGGGTTCCCGGGGCTCGGCGTCGGCGCCGAGCGGATCGCGCGCCGCATCGGCGAGATGTCGGGCGGTCGGTTCACCGTCCAGGTCTTCGCCGCCGGCCAGCTCGTCCCGCCGCTCGGCGTGTTCGACGCCGTGACGCAGGGTGGCGCGGAGATGATGCATACGGCTGCCTATTACTGGCAGAACCGCAATCGCGGCCTGAACTTCTTCACCGGCGTGCCGATGGGCATGACGTCGAAGGAACTGCGCGCCTGGATCCGCAACATGGGCGGGCAGGAGATCTGGGACGAGATCTACGCGCAGTTCAACCTGAAGGGGTTCATGGCGGCGGATACCGGCGTGCAGGGCGCGGGCTGGTTCCGACGCGAGATCAACACCGTCGATGACATCCGCGGCCTGAAATTCCGCACGCCCGGCCTGGGCGGCGAGTGCTGGCGGCGGATCGGCGCGGCCGTGGTCAATCTCGGCGCGGGCGAGATCCTGCCCAACCTGCAGTCGGGCGCGCTCGATGCCGCGGAGTTCGTCGGGCCCGTCACCGACCTCGCGCTCGGTTTCCATCAGGCGGCGAAGTTCTACTACTGGCCGTCGGTGATCGAGCCGGGCCTCGCCGCCGAGTGCTCGGTGGACAAGCGCAAATACGATGCGCTTCCGAACGATCTAAAGCGCATTCTCGAGGTCGCGATCCAGGCCGATTACGACCAGGTGGGCGCCGATTTCGACTCGCTGAACATCCCGGCGATGCAGCGTCTGGTCAGCGAGTTCGGCGTGCAGGTGAAGATGCTGCCCGACGCGATCGCGATCGCGCTCGGCAACGCGGCGGGAGAGATCCTGACCGAGCTGCGCGACGCCGGCGATCCGCTGACCAAGAAGACGGTGGAAAGCTTCGTCAAGGCGCGTGCTGCGCTGATGGAGCAGTCGGCGATCACCGACGATGCCTACGCGCGGATGCGCAGGCTCGACTACAGGTATCTCTGACCGGCCGTTCCAGGTGGCGATGGCCCCTCGCGCGCAGTCGTGGAGGGGGGTGTGGGGGGACGACCGTCGTCCCCCCACTTGCTTTTCATCCCAGCGGCGGCGGCACCACCGGCGGATCGGCGGTCAATTCCAGCGCCCGGCTGAGCACATCCGCGCCCACCATGTTCCAGGTCGTGATCCCGCCGACCATGATCACCTGTGTCAGTCCCTCGGCGAGTTCCTCGACCGTGAGCCCGAGCCGGACCGCGCGTTCCGCGTGCGCGAGCGCGCCGTCGCGGTTGCCCGCCAGCGTGTCCAGCAGCGCGAACAGGAACTCCTTGGTCTTGAGGTCGAGCGCGCCGCCCTCGCTCTTGTCGCGCATCACCGCCGCGCGCATCAGCGCGTAGCCGGCGAAGGTCGCCGGGGCGGCGTCGCGCAGCAGCTTGAAACGGTCCGGAACGCGGCCGGACGTGGCCGTGAAGTTGGCGGCGCCGAGCGCGGCCGCCTGCTCGATCAGGTCTTTCACGGGCATGGTCCTGGGCGGCTCCCGCAGCCGCCGAGCGTTTCCGGGGACCGTCCCCGAATACGATAATATGCGTCAGATCGAGACGCACGACCAGCAACCATGGGTTGATCTCGTGCGCGGTGGTCTGCGCAGGGATCAGACCGGACCGGCGAAGCGCGCGAAACAGCGTGCCAGTTCGGCGTAGATCGCGCGCTTGAATGAGACCGCGAGCGACGGCAGTTCGGCGAGCTCCGCCCAGCGCCAGGCGTCGAACTCGGGATGCGGGTCGGCGTCCAGCCGGATATCGGCGTCGGTGCCGAGGAAGCGGAGCGCGAACCATTTCTGCCGCTGCCCGCGGTAGCGTCCCCCCAGCGCCACGCCGAGGAGTTCGGGCGGCAGGTCGTAGGTCAGCCAGCCGGGGTGCTCCGCGATGATCTCGGCGCGGTCGGTGCCGATCTCCTCGGCGAGTTCACGCAGCACCGCGACGCGCGGATCCTCGCCCTCGTCCATCCCGCCCTGGGGGAGCTGCCAGCCGCCGGGTGCGCCCTCGGCGTTCGGCAGATCGGCGCGGCGACAGACCAGCACGCGGCCGTCGGGACCGAACAGCACGGCACCGACATTCGGTCGGTAGGGGAGGCTGGCGAGGTCGCGGCTCAAGGGCGGGCGGTGGTGGCGGGCCGGACCACCACGGCGCTCACCGGCGCGAGCACAAGGCCGCGCGTGCCGACCTGCGGTGCCCAGACCGCGAGCCGGTCGAGCGAGAGAGGAGAGGGGCCGGAGATGCCGAGCGCCACGCCCCGCTCCTGGGCGATCCGCTCCAGTTCCGCGAGCCGCGCCTCGATCTCGGCGCGCGCCGGGCGTTCGTCGATCACGACATCGGCCGCCCGCGCCGGCACGGCGCTCGGGGCGCGCTCGCCCGGCCGCGCCTCGATGTAGAGCAGGCCGCGCTCGCGCAGCGTCTCCAGCACCGGACGCATCGCCTCCGCGCTCGCCGTGAAGCGCTCGCCGCGCAGCACCGCCGAGGCGGCGTTGGTGACCCCGACATAGCCCTGCGCGCGCGAGAGCGCCCAGGCGAGCCGGGCGGCGTTCTCGGGCGGCGGCAGGCCGGTCAGCAGCGCCTGGGGGCCCGGGTCGTTGAGCGGGAAGTTGGCCGGCTCCATGGGCAGGCCGATCAGCACCTCATGCCCCGCCGCGCGGGCGGCCGCGAACTGGCGCTCGAGCCGCAGCCCGTAGGGCGAGAAGGCCAGGCTGATCTCGCCCGGGAGGCGCTCGATCGCGGTCGTGGTCGCACCCTCGCTGACGCCGAGCCCGACCACCAGCACGGCGATGCGCGGCCGGCGGTCGCCGTCGTCGAAGCGGCGGGCATAGACGCGCCAGGGCTGGCGGCCGTCCGGGCCGATCCGCGGCAGGGCGCCGTCCGGCCGTGGCTCGATCAGGGCAGGGTCCGGCTCGGCGATGCCGCCGGGGCCGATCGCCGCGGTCGTGCCGGGTAGGCGATCGGCCGGGGTGGCGCCAGGCGGCTCGGGAGTGGCGGCCGCGGGCGCCGGGGGCGTGAGCGTCGCGGTCGCGGTCGCCGCGGTGGCGGGCGGCTCGGCGCTGTTCGCGGGACCGGCCGGGGCGGTGGCAACGGCGGTCTCGCCAGGGGCGGTGAGCTCCAGCCACGCCACCAGCCCGGCGCCGCCGATCAGCAGCACCAGCCAGAACGCGATCAGCGCCCGCCACGCGGGCGACAGCCCGCCGCGATCCTCAGCCACGATCGGTCGTCTCGCGCGATCCGCTCAGTTCGACGCCCGCCGCATCACCGCGAGGCCGCGCACCAGCTCGATCGCGCGCTGCAACTGGTAGTCGCGCGCGAGGTCGCCGAACTGGATCGGCGGCTGACCCTCGCCGGGCGGCTTGGGCGGGTTGGCCGAGCCCTCGACGAATCCGGGCGGCAGGGCGGGCGGCGTCAGGGGCGCCGCGCGCGCGGCGCCATTGCCGCCGTCGTTGCGCAGCGCGCGCGAGAGATTGGCCTCGCGGTCGCGCGCCTCGGCCCGTGCCTCGCCCTCGTAGAGCTCAACCACCACGTCGGGCTCGATCCCGGTCGCCTGGATCGACCGGCCCGAGGGCGTGTAGTAGCGCGCCGTGGTCAGCCGGATGGCGCCATTGCCGGGCAGCGGCATCACCGTCTGCACCGAGCCCTTGCCGAAGCTCCGCGTGCCGATCACCACCGCGCGGCGATGGTCCTGCAAGGCGCCGGCGACGATCTCGCTCGCCGAGGCCGAGCCGCCGTTGATCAGCACCACGATCGGCAGCCCGGCGGCGATGTCGCCCGGCTTGGCGTTGTAGCGCTGCGCATCCTCGGCCCGGCGGGCGCGCGTCGAGACGATCTCGCCCTGTTCGAGGAAGTCGTCCGACACCGACACCGCCTGGTCGAGCAGCCCGCCCGGGTTGTTGCGCATGTCGATGACCAGTCCCTTGAGCCGCGCCCCGCCCTGGGCGCGCAGCTGCTGCACGGCCCGGCGCAGGCCCTGGTCGGTCTGCTCGTTGAAGCTGGTGATGCGGATGTAGCCGACATCATCCTCCATCCGCGCGCGCACCGACTGGATGCGGATGATGTCGCGCACGATCGACATCTGCACCGGCTGGGTCTGGCCTTCGCGCCGGATCGTCAGCTTGATCTCGGTGCGCGGCGGCCCGCGCATCCGCTCGACCGCCTCGTTCAGCGTCAGCCCCTGCACGGAGCGGCCGTCGATATGCGTGATCAGGTCGCCCGCCTTGACGCCCGCGCGGAAGGCCGGGGTGTCGTCGATCGGGCTGATCACCTTGATGTAGCCGCTCTCCTGCGTGACCTCGATGCCGAGGCCGCCGAACTCGCCGCGCGTCTGCACCTGCATGTCGCGGAAGGTGCGCGGGTTCATGTAGCCGGAATGCGGGTCGAGGCTGGTCAGCATGCCGTTGATCGCGGCCTCGATCACCTCGCGGTCGTTCACCGGCTCGACATACTCGGCGCGGATGCGCTCGAACACGTCGCCGAACAGGCTGAGCAGGCGGTAGGTGTCGGCCCGCCCGCCGTCCTGCGCCTGCGCGCCCAGGCCGAGCCGCGCGCCGAGCCAGTCGCCGACCGGGTGGTTCAGCGCCGCCCCGGCGCCGAAGGCGATCGCGGCAGCGAGGAGAGCCGAGCGGAATGAAACCTTCATCTGAGACCGTCCGTTCCAGCGCGGCGAGCCGCGCGCGGGGCAACCGCCCCTCTTGATCCGCCGAGATCGCAAGGTATCGCCCCGGCTCGGCCGGGATCAAGGCGAGCGGTGCGGCGGGTCCGCACACAACTCCGGCAGGGCGGCGGGACTTCTCGGCCTGCGCGCGCCCCTCTGCCTGCGCCGCTTTACCACTTTACGACTTTAAGACTTTAAGCCTTTAAGCCTTTAAGCGGGTCGGCCGGGCCGCGCTACGCCGAAGCCGCAGGCACACCGATCCGTCGCCGGGTCGCGGCGGGGGCACGGCGGCTCTGACTGTTTTCCTATAACCGCCCCGGCGTGGCGCCGCAAGCCGGGCCGGGCGACAGGGAGACCACACCATGCCGATCCGCGCACGCGATCTCGGGCTTCCCTTCGCCGGCGAGCCGGGGACGCTGAACGCCATCACCGACATCGCCGGCCTGCATGTCGGCATGACCACGCTGATCGAGGACCGGCCCCGGCCCGGCCGCCCCCGCCCCGTGCGCACCGGCGTGACCGCGATCATCCCCCACGCCGACCGCGCCGACCCCGCCCCGCTCTACGCCGGCGTGCACCGCTTCAACGGCAACGGCGAGATGACCGGCACGCACTGGATCGCCGACGGGGGCTGGTTCTTCGGCCCCGTGCTGATCACCAACACCCATGCGGTGGGCCGCGCGCACCACGCCGCGATCGCCTGGATGACGCGCCGCTACGCCCGGCACTTCGCCGTGGGCCGCCGCGTCTGGGCCATGCCCGTGGTCGCCGAGACCTATGACGGGCGGCTGAACGACATCACCGCCCAGCCCCTGACCGAGGCGCATGTGCTCGCCGCGCTGGACAACGCCGCCCCCGGGCCGGTCGCCGAGGGCAATGTCGGCGGCGGCACCGGCATGATCGCCTATGGCTACAAGGCCGGCACCGGCACCGCCTCGCGCCGGGTCGCGATCGACGGGTGCCGCTACACGCTCGGCGCGCTGGTGCAGGCGAACCACGGGGCGCGCGAACGGCTGACCGTGTGCGGCGTGCCGGTCGGGTGCGGGCCGGAGCGGGCGGACCGCGCCGAGACCGGCTCGATCATCGCCGTCCTCGCGACCGACGCCCCGCTCCTGCCGCACCAGCTCGCGCGCCTCGCGCGGCGCGCCACGCTCGGCATGGGGCGCGGCGGCACGATCGGCGGCAACGGCTCGGGCGACCTGTTCCTCGCCTTCTCGACCGCGAATCCGGGCCCCATGCCGCTGGACGCGCCGTCGCATCTGCGGCTGGAGATGCTGAACGACGAGTGTCTCGATCCCCTCTACGCCGCCGCCGTGCAAAGCGTGGAGGAGGCCGTGCTCAACGCGATGGTGGCCGCGCGCGACATGGGCAGCGGGGAGGGCGACGACGCGAAGGTGCCCGCGATCGACCACGCGATGCTGCGCGGGGTGTTCGCGGGAGCGGGCGAACGATCGCTCCGCTGACGAGAGGGCCGCGTCTCGCCCTGTCGCGGCGCGATCCGGCCGCGACAGGGCAGGGCGCGGAGCGGCCGGGTATGAGGTTTCCTTTGGCGCGCAGCCGCCACACCAGCCCTGCGCGCGATCCCGGTCTGCCAAAGGTCAAACCTTTGGCGGCCCGGGATCAGCGCCTCGAGACGTTCCAGAACAGGGGCATCGGTCCCTTCAGGATCCCCGTGATGTCGCGACGGAACGCGAAGGGAATGAAGAACTGCCCGGTCGGGACATAGGGCAGGTCGCGCAGCGCCACCATCTGCATCTCCTCGCAGATGCGCGCCTGCTCCGCCTCGGTGGGCGCGACGAACCAGGCATCGCGCAGTTCCTCGAGCCGCGGGCTGGTCGGCCAGCCGAACCAGCTCCCCGGGCCGGTGCCGTTGCCGCGGATCGAGAGATGCGCCGCCGGATTGGCATGGTCGAACCCCGCCCACCAGGTGTGGAACAGGCTCCAGCCGCCGCGCTCCACCGGCTCGCGGCTCGCGCGCCGCTGCACCACCGTGCCCCAGTCCGTGGCGACGTATTCCAGGTTCATCCCGAGCCGGCGCAGCAGCTCGGCCGTCACCTGGCTCTGCGCGTTGGTGATCGGGATGTCGGTGGCGGCGATCAGCACCACCTTCTCGCCGTTGTAGCCGGCCTGTGCCAGTGCGCGCTTCGCCGCCTCGATGTCGCGCGGCCCGGTCAGCGCCTCCAGCCCCTTCTCGGTCGCCATCGGCGTGCCCGGCGTGAAGAAGCCGGCGTGCTTCCACAGCGCCGGGTCATTGCCGACGATCGCCTGCATGTAGTCGGCCTGGTCCATCGCCATCGCGAGCGCGCGGCGGATCGCGGCGTTGTCGAAGGGCGGATGGAGGTGGTTGAAGCGCAGGATGCCGATCTCGCCCAGCGGGTTCATCTGCTCCAGCACGATGTTGCGGTCGCGCCTGAGCACCGGGAACAGGTCGGCGAGCGGCGTCTCCCACCAGTCCACCTCGCCCGATTGCAGCGCCGCCGCCGCGGTCGCGGCATCGGGGATGATGTGCCACTCGATGCGCTCGAAATTGGCCCGCTTGCCGCCCGCGACCCAGTCCGCCGGCTCGCTGCGCGGCTGGTAGTCGGGGTTGCGCGTCCACACCGCGCGCGCGCCGGGGTTCCACTCGTCGCGCTGGAAGCGGAACGGACCGGAGCCGATCACATCCTCGGGCCTGATCTGGCTGTTGGCATCCGTCGCCGCGACGCGCTCGGGCATGATGAAGCAGACATTGCTCGCGGGCTTGCCCAGCGCGAACAGGGTCAGCGCGAAGGGCTGCTTCAGCCGGATCTCGAAGCGCCGGTCGTCCAGCACGCGGTACTCCTCGACCAGCGTGGCGAGCTTCTGCCCGATCGCGTCGCGCACCGCCCAGCGTCGGATCGAGGCGACGCAGTCGGCGCTGCGGACCGGCGCGCCGTCGTGGAACCTGAGGCCCGGGCGCAGCGTGATCGTGTAGACGCGGCGGTCGTCCGACAGGGTATGGCCCTCGGCCATCTGCGGCTGGGGGCGGAACTGCGAATCCAGCCCGAACAGCGTGTCCCAGACCATGAAGCCGGCGTTGCGGGTGATGTAGGCGGTGGTCCAGATCGGATCGATCACGGACAGGTTCGCGTGCGGCACCACCCGCAGCACGTTGCGGCCGGCGCCTTGCGCCAGCGCCGGGCGCGGCAGCGCCGCCGCGGCCGCGAGGGCGGCGCCCGCGGTCAGGAGCGTGCGTCGTGTCGTCATGGTCCTCTCCTCTCCTTGCGCATCCTTGGGGCGGCGCGCGCGCCGGCCCGTGGGTGATCGACGCTAGATCGGTTTCCACAAGAGTGGAAACCGCTCTGGTCATTCCCTGCGAGCATCTTCACGCACACGGCTGAGTCCAGCCGTGTGCGATCTGCTCTAGCCGCCGCCCCGCGCGGCCGACAAGCGGCCGAGATCGGCAGTGCGGTTACGCCAGCAGGCTCCGCCCCGTCATCGCCGCGGGCTGCGCGAGCCCCATCAGCGCGAGCAGCGTCGGCGCGACATCCGCCAGACGACCATCGTGCAGCCGCGCCCCCGCCGGCCCGCCCAGCAGCAGCACCGGCACCGGATTGGTCGTGTGCGCGGTATGCGGCCCGCCCGTCTCCGGATCGCGCATCAGCTCGGCATTGCCGTGATCGGCCGTCACCAGCAGCGCCCCGCCCATCGCGCGCACCGCCTCCGCGATCCGCCCCAGCCCCGCATCCACCGTCTCCACCGCCCTGATCGCGGCATCGAGCCTGCCCGTGTGCCCCACCATGTCGGGATTGGCGAAGTTCAGCACGATCAGATCGAACGCGCCGGACCGGATCGCCGCCACCGCGCGCTCCGTCACCTCGGGCGCGCTCATCTCGGGTTGCAGATCGTAGGTCGCGACCTTCGGGCTGGGCACGAGAATCCGTTCCTCGCCCGGAAACACCTCCTCGCGCCCGCCGTTCAGGAAGTAGGTCACGTGCGGATACTTCTCGGTCTCGGCGATGCGGAGCTGCGTCCGGCCGGCCGCCGCCACCACCTCGCCGAGAATCCCCGCGAGGCTCTGCGGCGGAAAGAGCGTGCCCATCAGGGGCGCGAGCTCGGCCGAGTACTGCGTCATCCCCGCCGCCGCCGCGATCTTCGGCACGCGCGGCCGCGCGAACCGATCGAAGCCCGGATCGAGCAGCGCGGCGAGGATCTGCCGCACCCGGTCGGCGCGGAAGTTGAAGCACAGCACCGCATCGCCGTCCGCCATCCCGGCATAGTCGCCGACCACCGCGGGGGGCACGAACTCGTCCGTCACGTCCTTGGCATGCGCCGCGCGCACCGCCTCCATCGCATCACCGACGCGCGGCGCGTCGGCGAGCACGATCGCGCGCCAGGCGCGCTCCACGCGGTCCCAGCGGTTGTCGCGATCCATCGCGAAGTAGCGGCCGGCGACGGTCGCCACGCGCGCGCCCTCGGGCAGGGCGGCGAGGAACCGCGGCAGGTCATCGGCCGCGGCGCGCGGCGGCGTGTCGCGCCCGTCCAGCCAGACATGCACGGCCACGCGCCTGCCCGCCGCGGTCACCGCGCGCGCGAGCGCCAGCGCGTGGTCCTGGTGCGAATGCACACCGCCCGGCGAGACGAGCCCCATCAGATGCACGGTGCCGGTGGTGCGGGCGATCAGCTCCGCGAGCGCGGGCAGGCGCGCGAGCGAGCCGTCCGCCACCGCGGCGTCGATGCGCGGCAGGTCCTGCATGACCACGCGCCCGGCGCCGAGATTGAGATGCCCGACCTCGGAATTGCCCATCTGTCCGTGCGGCAGCCCGACATCCGCGCCCGAGGTGCGCAGGAAGGCGTGCGGGCATTCGGTCCAGAGCCGGTCGAAATTCGGCGTGCGGGCGAGCCGCACGGCGTTGTCCGCGGTCTCCTCGCGCCAGCCCCAGCCGTCGAGGACCACCAGCATCACGGGTCGGGTCATGCGCTGCGGGTATCCCCAAGTGCGGGGGGCCGCAAGGCCCGGGGTGCGGCTCAGCAGTCGCCGATCGCGCGCACCAGCCCCCAGCCATAGATCGGATCGCGCCCCGGCGGCCCGAGATCCTGCGCCGCCGCCGCGAGCCGCCGCGCCGCCTCGGCCGGATCGAGCCCGCCCTGACGGGCGAGCGCCAGCGCCGCGGCGACGAAGGGCACGGCGTAGGAGGTGCCCGAGCGCGTCACTGGCGGGCGATCGGCCGCCACCAGCACCGGCAGCCCCACGCCCGGGGCGGCGAAGTCGATATGCGGGCCGCGCACCGCCTGGGCGAAGATGCGCGCGTTGCGGTCCACCCCCGTCACAGCGGTCGCCCAAGGATGCGCGGCGGGGTAGCGCGGCGGCGCGCGCGGCCCGTCATTGCCCGAGGCCGCCACCGCCGACATGCCGCGCGCGGCCGCCGCCGCGCCGGCCTCGTCCACGACCGCGTTCGCGGGTCCCGCGAAGGCCATCGCCACCACGGCCACGCCACGTTCGGCGAGCAGCCCGATCGCCTCGGCGATGTCGAAGGCGTCCGCCGCGTCGCCCTCGGGCCGGCGGTGGAACGCATCGACCGCGATCACGCGCGCGCCCGGCAGAAGGCCCCGGCCCGCGCCGGTGCCGGCGCCGGCGAGCAGCGTCGCGACCGCGGTGCCGTGCGCGGCCGAGGCGGCAGCGCGATCGGGTCCGCGCAGCGTCACCGCCTCGACCCGGCCGGCGAGCGCCGGCAGCGCGGGATCGACCGGCGTGTCGATCAGCCCAACCGTCAGCCCCGCGCCGCACCCCGGCGCATCCGGCCAGGCGATCAACGCGAGGAACGGCGTCGGCGCGCAGGCCGCACCCTGGCAGCCCAGTGCTGCGGAGCCGGGGCGGTAGAGGTGGTTCAGATCGACCGTCGCGGCCGGCGCGATCGCGCGCAGCCGGTCGCGCGCGGCCGCGGTGTCGAGCCCCGGCGGCGCGCGCAGGCGGGCGAGCGCGCCGCGCTCGGCGACCACCGAGAAGCCCTCGGCCAGCGCCTGGGCGCGCGCGGCCGGGCTCAGCCCGCGCGCCACCAGTTCGCCCGGTTCAGCCTCCGGCGCGTCGGGTGCGGCCGGAGGCAGCGGCAGGGCCCGCGGCGCCGGCGCCGGACGGCCGAACAGCATGCCCATCAGGCTGCGCACGTCGCGGCGGAAATCGGTGCCGGGGTTGGGGCCGAGATCCATCCGCCCGCCGCGCCCCTCGCCGCCGCCGCCGGGGCCGGACGCGGCTCCGGGCGCACCGCCGTCGTCGGAATCGTCGTCGTCCGCCGCGGCCGGCAGGGCCAGCGCGAGCCCGAGCGCGAGCGCAGGCAGCACTCGGCACAGGCGGCGCTTCGGCGATGTGCCCTTGTCGGCCCGCATGGCGGCGCAATCTACCCGATCGCGCCCGGTTCGGCCTAATCTCGCCCCTCCCGTCCCCCGCTCTGCCCGCAGGACACCCGCCGCGTGGCCTCCGACTTCGCCCATGATCTCGTGGCCCTGCTGCCGCGGCTCCGACGCTTCGCCCGCGCGCTCGCCGGCGCGCCGGACCGGGCCGACGACCTGGTGCAGAGCGCCTGCGAGCGGGCCTTGCGCGCGCGTGACACATTCCAGCCAGGAACGCGCCTCGACGCATGGATGTTCCGCATCCTCCGCAACGTTTGGATCGATGCGGCCCGGCGATCCGGTGCCCGCGGCGGCGAGCACGCTGGCCTGGACGAGGTTGCGGAGCAGGCGGGATGGGACGGACGGGACGTGACGGAGACCCGGCTGATGCTGGCGAAGACGCGCGAGGCGATCGCCGCGCTGCCGCCGGAGAGCCGGGAGGTGGTGGTGCTGGTCTGCGTCGAGGAGCTGTCCTACCGCGAGGCGGCGGAGGTGCTGGAGGTGCCGGTGGGCACGGTGATGAGCCGGCTGTCGCGCGCGCGGGTGAAGCTCGCCAAGGCGCTGGGCCAGGTGCAGGACGAGGACGTGCCATGAGCGGGCGATCGGTCTCCGACGAGGCGCTGACCGCCTATGCGGACGGCGAGCTCGACGCCGCCGAGGCGGCGCGGGTGCGCGAGGCGGTGGCGGCCGATCCCGCGCTCGCCCGGCGGCTCGCCGCGCTGCGCGAGGCGCGGGAGGCGGCGCGCGCGGCCTATGCCGAGGTCGCGCGCGAGCCGGTGCCGGCGGCGCTGATCGCCACCGTCCTGGCGGCCGACGGCGCCGCCCCGCCGCGCCGCGCCGCCAACACCAATGTCCGGCGCACCGCCGCGATCGCCGCCTCGGTCGCGCTGGTGGTGGGCGGGATGCTGGGCGCGCTGCTCGCGCCGAGCCCGACGCGCATGGCCCACCCGCTCGATCCGCTCGGCCCGGCCACGCCGATGCTCGCGCGCGCCCTCGACGCGGCGGCGAGCGGCCAGGAGGTGGCCTTCATGGGCGGCATGATCCGGCTGCTGGCGACCTACCCGACCGCGCAGGGCCCCTGCCGCAGCTTCGCGGTGGAGAGCGCGACCCCCGTCACGGCGCTCGCCTGCCGCGAGGGCGATGTCTGGCGCACGCGCATCGCGGTCGCGCGCCCGGTCACGGCGGGGGGATTCACGCCGGCCGCGGGCGAGGATCCGCTGCTGCGCGAGCTCCTGGATCGCATCAGCGCCGGTGCGCCGCTGGATGCCGAAACGGAGCGGCGCACGATCGAGCGCGGCTGGCGCTGAGGGCGACGAAAAGGGGGAGCGGGCTGCCCCGCTCCCCCGTTTGACCGGCCCTTCCGGCTCAGCGCCAGCGGCCGCCCCAGCCGTCGCGGCCGCCGTCGCCGATGCCGGCGCGCGGCCCGTCGCCGCGTCCGCCGCGTCCGCCATAGCCGCCGCGGCCATCGCCGCCCGACGAGTTCGAGCTCGAGTTGCTCGACGAGTTCGAGGAGCTGTTGCTGCTCGAGTTGGACGAGGAGTTCGACGACGAGTTGGACGAGCTGTTGCTCGACGAGTTGCTGCTGCTGTTCGAGCTGGAGTTGCCGACGAACTGCAGCGTGCTCGTGTCGGTCCTGCCGGGATCGACCGGCCTCAGGCGCGCCTCGGCCGCGCCGGCGGCAAGCATCGCCGCGCCCGCAGCCGTCATGATGGTGATCTTTCGCATCGTTTCGGTTCTCCCGTCTGATCCGGGCCTCGTGCGCCGTGGCGGCGAAGCATCCGGTGAGAGAAGAACGGGCTGTCGCGCCCGGTATTCCGCTCAGCGCGCCGCGCGCGCCTCGCGCCGGTACCAGCCGTCCGCGGCGATGGTCTGGCGCAGGATACGCTCGCGGATCGTTGCCTCCTCGGCTGTTTCCGCGCGCACCTCGCCACCGATCGCGGCGTCCGCGCGGCGGAACGGGATCACCTGCACCAGCGGCGTGCCGCGCTCGATCACGTGCACGCCGTCCGGACCGGTGGCGAAGAACGGCAGGTGCACCGGGCTCGCGTAGCTGTCGGTATCGACGATGCCGGCGACGCACTGGAACACCGGGTTGGGGCGGTTCAATGGCGGCAGGAACAGGCACGACCAGCCCTTGGCCGTGCGGATGGTCCAGTGGTTGTGGAACTTGCACGGCGGCCGCGGCTCCATCGGGTTGCCCGCGACCTGCGGCGGCGAGTGGTTGCTGACCATGGTGCGGTCGAACTCCCAGCCGGCGTGCACGGTGCGGCCGCCATCGGCGATCTCGAGCCGGACGGTCGCGGCGAGGGGCAGGATCCAGCCGGTGGCGAGCGCATCGAAGAACGGCATGCAGCGCTTGGCGGTGAGCCCGTTGTTGGTCGCCGAGAGATGCGCGCGGTCGATCGCCGGCAGCTTGCGGAACCAGTCGGGCAGCAGGGATTTCGCCGGCACCGGCGGGGCGATCACGCCCTCGTCCTCGGGCCGGCAGGTGAACAGGATCACGGGGTCCTTGCGCATGCGCGGGGAACGCCGCTGCGGGCGGGGTTATTCCGTCGTGGGGGCCAAGGGCCGCAAGGCCCTTGCCCCCACACCCCCCATCCCGCGAGGGCGTCGCTCCCGTTGGTCGCGACGCGGGCCCCCTCCAGGGGGCGTGGGGGGCCTTGCGGCCCCCACTCTCGTTTTCCTACTCCGCCGCCGCAGGCGCCACCGCCGCGGCGCGCGCCGAGCCCGCCGTCAGCACCGCCGCCGCCAGCAGCGCCGCCGAGGCCAGGAACACCGCGGACGGCGCGCCGAGGTCCATCAGCAACCCCATCGGCGCGGGCGCGAGCGCCCCGCCCAGCGGCAGCCCCGCCGAGACGAAGCCGAACACCTGGCCCGTCGTGCCCGCCGGCGCCGCCTGCCGCACCAGCAGATCGCGCGACGGCATCACCACGCCGAGACAGAACCCGGCCAGCGCCGCCGCCGCGATCACCGCGAGCTCGCCCATCGGCACCACGCCGAGCAGCACCACCAGCGCCGCGCAGGAGAACATCATCGCCGCGACCACGCCGACCAGGTTGCGGCTGCGATCGGCGATCCACCCGCCCGCCAGCGTGCCGACCGTGCTCGCGATCAGCCATCCGGTCAGCGCCGCCGCGGCGGCCGCCACCGACACGCCGTGGATCAGCGGCATCGCCGCGACCATGAAGGTCTGCACGCCCGACGCCCCCATCGCCAGCAGCGCCATGAAGGCGAACAGCAGCAGGATCGGCCGCGAGCCCAGCACGGCGCGCGTCGACGGCGCCTCGTGCCTGCGCTTCGACTCGCTGCGCAGGATGCCGGCGAAGGCCGCGATCGCCACCGTGCAGGGCAGGCCCGCGAGCCCCACCGCGATCAGCGCCCCGCGCCAGCCGAGCCAGGCCTCGAGCGCGATCATCAACGGCGGCGCGGCCGCGAACCCGGCATAGCCCGCGGCGGTGTGCAGGCTGAACGCCCGGCCCATGCGCCGCTGGTCGATCGAGCCGGCAAGGATCGCGTAGTCGCAGGGGTGGATGGTCGCGTTGCCGAGCCCCGAGACGATCGCCGCCACCAGCAGCACCGCCCACCCCGGCGCGAGCCCGAGCCCCGCCGTGCCGAGCGCCATCAGCGCCGTGCCGCCGATCAGCCAGGGCGCCGCGCCGCGCCGGTCCACCCACACCCCGATGGGCGTCTGCCCGAGCGCGGTCACCGCCGAGAGCACCGCCGTGATCGCACCCAGCGCGGCGTAGGACAGGCCGAGCTCCGCGCGCATCATCGGGAACATCGGCGGGATGCAGAGGATGTAGAAATGGGACAGGAAATGCGCCGCCGCGATCAGGGTGATCACGGCCGCGTCGCGTCGCTTGATCGGCGCCGCGCTCATCGGGGCCGTCTGGAAGGGGTCATGACGCGGCGAGGCTAGGCCCGGCCCGGCCCCCCGTCCACCCGCCGGGTACGAGGTTTCCTTGGCGCGCAGCCGCCACAGCAGCCCTGCGCGCGATACCGGGCTGCCAAAGATCGAACCTTTGGCAGCCCGGTATCAGAGCTCCAGATCGTCGTCGAGCGCATCGCCCTCGGGCGGCTCGGCCTCGGCCGCCGCGGCCTCGCCGGCCATCATCGAGGCGAGCGCGCCGCCGAGCAGGAATCCGCCCATCACCGCGAGCGCGGTCGTGCCGGCGGTGCCGACGAAGCCGCGGCCCTGGTCGAACAGCCCGGGCCGCCAGCCGGGCGCGTGCGTGGCTGGGGGCGGCAGCATCGGCCGGCCGCCGCCGAAGATCCCGCCGAAGATCCCGCCCGTGTTGCGCGCGCGTTCGAGCTGCCATTCGAGCTGGTTGATGCGGTTGTTCGCCTCCGCCAGCGCGTGCTCCTGGAAGAACGCCATCTGCGCGATGCGGTAGCGCGCCTCGGGGTGGCGCGCGAACAGCTCGGCGAGCAGCGCGTCCGCCTCGGGGTCGATCGGCTCGCCGCCTGCCTCGACCACGCGGGTGACGAACTCGGTGATCAGTCGGCGTTCCTCGTCGGTCATGCGCGCGCTCCCCGGTCTTCGTGCCGCCCTGAGGTGGCGGCGCGGGCGGGCGCCATCAAGCGCGCTCGCGGGGCCGTCAGAGCCCGAGTCGGGCGATCTCGATCGCCGGGCAGCGGTCCATCACCGCGACCAGCCCGGCCGCACGCGCGCGGTCGCGCGCGGCCGGATCGATCACGCCGAGCTGCAGCCACACCGCCTTCGCGCCGATCGCGATCGCCTCGTCCACCACGCGCCCGGCCTCGGCGGAGCGGCGGAAGATGTCCACGAGATCGACCGGCCCCTCGATCCCGGCGAGCCGCCCCACCACGCGCCGGCCGTGCAGCATCTGCCCGGCGAGGCCCGGGTTCACCGGCACCACGTCGTAGCCGCGGCCGAGCAGGAACCGCATCACCCCGTGCGACGGTCGCTCGGGCTTCGCCGAGGCGCCGACCAGGGCGATGCGCCGGCTCGCCGTCAGCAGAAGGCGGATGTCGTCGTCGGAGAGGTCGTCCTGCGCCATCGCGCGACGCTGGGGCACGAGCGCGTGTCCGGGCAAGCGCGCGGGTTGCGGGGCCGCCCCGCGCGTGCATCTCTGCCGCATGCCCAACCTGATCGCGCGTCTCCTCTCCCCGCCGCCGGTGGTGGCGGTGCTGCCGCTGGCCGGCATGATCGCCCCGCGCGCGGCCGTGTTCGGCCGCCAGCCGCTCGCGGTCGAGACCCTCGGCCCCGCGATCAGCCGCGCCTTCTCGGTGCGGCGGCTCGCCGGCGTGGCGCTGGTGGTGAACTCGCCCGGCGGCTCGGCGGCGCAGTCGGCGCTGATCGCGGCGCGCATCCGCCAGCACGCCGAGGAGAAGAAGGTGCCCGTCACGGCCTTTGTCGAGGATGTGGCTGCCTCGGGCGGGTACTGGCTCGCCTGCGCGGCCGACGAGATCCTGTGCCTGGAGACCTCGATCCTCGGCTCGATCGGCGTCATCACCACCGGGTTCGGCTTCGCCGGGCTGATGGAGCGGATCGGCGTGGAGCGCCGGCTCTACACCGCGGGCGAGAAGAAGTCGCTGCTCGACCCGTTCCGCCCGACCCGCGAGGAGGACGTCGCGCGGCTGCGCGGCATCCAGGAGGCGCTGCACGCGCGCTTCAAGGCGTGGGTGCGCGAGCGGCGCGGAGCGAAGCTCAAGGCGGACGAGGCGGAGCTGTTCTCGGGCGAGTTCTGGGCCGGCGAGCGGGCGGTCGCGCTCGGGCTCGCGGACGGGATCGGCGAGCTTCGCGCCACGATGCGGGCGCGCCACGGCGAGCGTGTGCGCTTCGCCGTGTTCGGCCGCCAGCGCCGCGGCTGGTGGAGCCGCTTCCTGCCCACACCCGAGGGGCTGATCGCCGCGGCCGAGGAGCGCGCGGCCTGGGCGCGCTTCGGGCTTTGACGCCGCCCGGGCCGAGGGTCCACCTTGGGCAGCCGGGCAGTACGTTTCCCGTCTCCGGCGTTCTGGTCTAGAAGCCCGGCGGTTCCGTTGGAAGGTGGCGCGCCGTGATCCGCTTGGTGCTGCTCGGCCTGGTGCTGGCCGGGGTCTGGTATCTCTACCGCATGGTCACGCAGCAGGGCGCGGCCTCGACCCCACCGCCCGCGCAGCCCGCGAACGATGCCGGCCCGGCCGAGGCCGCCCCGCCCCCGGAGGCGGAGGCCGAGGAGATGACCGAGTGCCCGGTCTGCCGCGCCTATCTGCCGGTCGGCGCGCATGAGGGCTGCGGCCGGCCCGACTGCCCGATCCCGGCGGTCGCGGCGGCGCAGGAGGAGGGGGCCGGGCCTCCGCCCGAGGCGCCGCGCGCCGAGGAGCCGCCGAAGCCGGCGTGAGGCCGCTCAGCCGACCACCTGCCGGAGCCAGTCCTGAAGATTGTAGTGGTTGCTGATCCGCGCGACCCGGCCGCCACGCAGTTCGAAGAACGCGCCGGCCGGCAGGACATAGCTCTGGCCGCGCGCCTCCGGCAGGCCGGGATCGGTGACGAGGTAGCGGCCATGCACGGTGAACTCCGCCGCCGCGCGGGTGCCGCCGGGCTCGGTGAGCACCACGAGGTCCTCGATCCGCTCGGCGTAGCAGCGGTTCATCCGCGCCATGAACGCCCGGAACGCCTCGCGCCCGGTCTCGCGCGGCCCCTGGCTGATGTCGTGCACCACGTCCTCGGCGAGCAGCGCGAGGAACCCCTCGAGGTCGCCGCGGTTGAAGGCGTCGTAGTAGGCGCGGACCGTGGCCTCGGCCTGGGCGCGGGGGTCGCTCATCTGCTGCACCTGCGAAGTGTTGCCGCTGTCAGGGGCGGCGGATAAGGTGCCGCCCCCCGCGCCGCAAGAGCCGAAGACGCCCGCCGATGGATGTCCGCCCGCCCCCGCGCAGCTTCCAGGAGGTGATCCTGAGGCTCAATGCCTTCTGGGCGGCGAAGGGCTGCGTGATCCTGCAACCGTATGACATGGAGATGGGGGCGGGCACGTTCCACCCGGCGACCACGCTGCGCGCGCTCGGGCCCCGGCCCTGGAACGCGGCCTATGTGCAGCCCTGCCGCCGGCCCTCGGACGGGCGCTACGGCGAGAACCCGAACCGGCTGCAGCACTACTACCAGTACCAGGTGATCCTGAAGCCCTCGCCGCCCGACCCCCAGGCGCTGCTGCTCGCCTGCTACCGCGCGCTCGGACTCGATCCGCGCCTGCACGATTTCCGCTTCGTCGAGGACGACTGGGAGAGCCCCACACTCGGCGCCTGGGGGCTCGGCTGGGAGGTCTGGTGCGACGGCATGGAGATCACCCAGTTCACCTATTTCCAGCAGGTCGGCGGCATCGCCTGCGAGCAGCCCTCGGCCGAACTGACGCTCGGGCTTGAGCGGCTGGCGATGTACATCCTCGGGGTCGAGAACGTGTTCGACCTGCCGTTCAACGACCCGGGGAGCCCCGCGCCGCTCAGCTACGGCGACGTGTTCCTGCGCGCCGAGCGCGAATTCAGCGCGCACAACTTCGAGCACGCGGACACGGAGCAGCTGTTCCGCCACTTCGCCGATGCGGAGAAGGAGTGCGCGGCGCTGCTCGCGAAGGGGCTGGCGCTGCCGGCCTATGACCAGTGCATCAAGGCCTCGCACCGCTTCAACCTGCTGGACGCGCGGGGGGTGATCAGCGTCGCCGAGCGCGCATCCTATATCGGCCGGGTGCGCGCGCTGGCGAAGGCGTGCTGCGAGGCGTGGCTGGCGGCCGAGACCGCCACGCTCGTTTCTACCAATCCGGCGTGATAGTCGACCATCGCCATGGGACACCAGCTCAACATCAAGTCCGAGGAGGCCTACCGGCTGGCCTCGGAACTCGCGGCGCTGAAGGGCGAGAGCCTGACCGAGGCGGTGACCGCGAGCCTGCGCGAGCGGCTGGCACGCGAGCGGCGGCTCGCGGACAGGGAGGCGCGGGCGGCGCGGATCGAGGCGCTGACCCGGGACATCCCGGCGCGGCTCGCCCCCGGCACGACCAGCGCCAGCCACGACGAGCTCTGCGGCCCGGACGGGCTGCCGACGTGATCGTCGATACCTCGGCCCTGCTGTCCGTGATGCTGCACGAGGCGGATCGCGCGCGCTATCGCGACGCGATCCTCGCCGCGCCGCGCCCGGCGATCTCGGCCGCGAACTGGCTCGGAGGCGCGATCGTGCTGGAGCGCCGCGGCGACGCGACCGCCGCGGCGCGCTACGAGCCGGTCTGCGAGGCGCTGGGGCTGACCATCGAGCCGGTGACGCCTTCCCAGGCCGTGCTGGCGCGCGATGCGTATCGCGCCTTCGGCAGGGGCAGGCACCCGGCCGGCTTGAACTTCGGCGACTGCTTCGCCTATGCGCTGGCGAAGGAGCGCGACGAGCCGCTGCTCTTCAAGGGCGAGGACTTCGCCCGCACCGACGTGAAGCAGGCGCTCTGATGCCGGAACTGCTGCTGGAGCTGTTCTCCGAGGAGATCCCGGCGCGGATGCAGGCGCGCGCGGCGGAGGACCTGGCGCGGCTGGTCGGCGCGGCGCTGGCGCCGCTCGCGCCGCAGGATGTGCAGACCTTCCACGGCCCGCGCCGTCTGGCGCTGGTGGCGCAGGTCGCGCCCGGCACGCCGGAGACGCGCAGCACCGAGCGCGGCCCGCGCGCCGGCGCGCCCGAACAGGCGCTCGCCGGGTTCCTGAAGAAGCACGGCGCGACCCGCGACTCCCTGCGCGAGGAGGGCGGGTATCTGGTGCTCGACCGGGTCGTTCCGGCGGTCGATGCCGCGACCATCATCGCGCGCGAGCTGCCCAGCCTGCTCCGCCGCTTCCCCTGGCCGAGGTCGATGCGCTGGGGCGGCACGTCGACCTTCGCCTGGGTGCGGCCCTTGCGGCGCATCCTCTGCGTGCTGGACGGCGCGGTGGTGCCGTTCGACCTGCGAGAGGGCGAGGATGACGGGCATGGGCTCGCCTCGGGCAACGAAACGGAAGGGCACCGGTTCATGGCGCCGGGCGCCTTCGCGGTCGCCGGCTTCGCCGACTACCGCGCCGAGCTCGCCGCGCGCCACGTGATCCTCGATGCGGCCGAGCGGGAGGCGCTGATCCGCAAGGATGCCGCGCGGCTCGCCGCGGCCGAGGGGCTCTCCGTGGTCGAGGATCCGGGGCTGATCGCCGAGATCGCGGGGCTGACCGAATGGCCGGTCGGGCTGATGGGGCGGATCGACGCGGCCTTCATGGACCTGCCGCCCGAGGTGCTGCGCACCTCGATGCGGGTGAACCAGCGCTACCTGTCGTTGCGCAACCCGGACGGGTCGGCGGCCGCGCGCTTCATCGTGTTCGCCAATGTGGTGCCGGCGGATGGCGGTGCCGCGATCGTCGCCGGCAACGAGCGCGTGCTGCGCGCGCGGCTGTCGGATGCGCGCTTCTTCTGGGACCAGGACCGCCGGCAACCGCTTGAAGCGTATCTGCCGAAGCTCGCCGAGGTGACGTTCCACGCGAAGCTCGGTTCGCAGCGCGACCGCGTCGATCGGCTGATGCGGCTCGCGGGCGAGATCGCGCCCCTGGCCGGCGCCGACCGTGCGCTTGCCGAACGCGCCGCCCTGCTCTGCAAGGCCGATCTCGTCACCGGCATGGTCGGCGAGTTCCCGGAGCTGCAGGGCGTGATGGGACGCTACTACGCGCTCGCGCAGGGCGAGGACGGGGCGGTCGCGAACGCGATCCGCGACCACTACGCCCCGCGCGGCGCCGAGGACGACGTGCCGGCCGAGAAGGTGGCGGTCGCGCTCGCGCTCGCCGACCGGATCGATACGCTCACGGGGTTCTTCGCCGCCGGCGAGAAACCCACCGGCTCGGGCGATCCCTTCGCGCTGCGCCGCGCCGCGCTCGGCATCATCCGGATCGTGCGCGACAACGACTTGCGGCTCGATCTCGCCCGCTTCGTCGATGCCGAGGTGCTCGACTTCATCTTCGAACGGCTCCGCGTGCAGCTCCGTGCCGAGGGCAAGCGCCACGACATCGTCGCCGCGGTGCTGGCGCGCGGGGCGGACGGCGATCTTCTCCGCGTGCTCGCGCGCGCCGAGGCGATCGAGGCGCTGCTCCGCACCGAGGACGGCGCCAATCTGCGCACCGCCTATGCCCGCGCGGCCAACATCCTGCGCATCGAGGAGAAGAAGGACGGCCGCGCCTACGACGCGCCTCCCGATCCCAGGCACTACCGCGAGGTGCAGGAACAGGCGCTCGCCGCCGCGCTGGACACGGCCGAGCCCGCGATCGACACACACCTCGCCAGCGAGGACTTCGTCGCCGCGATGACCGATCTCGCCGCGCTGCGCGCCCCGCTCGACGCGTTCTTCGATCACGTCACCGTCAACGCGCCGGAACCGGAGCTGCGCGAGAACCGTCTGTTCCTCCTCTCCCGCGTGCGCCGCGCGATGGACCGCATCGCCGACTTCTCGAAGCTCGAAGGATGAATCGCATGAGCGTCGTTGCCGACACGAAGTGGGTCTACGCCTTCGGGGCGGGGCGCAACGAGGGCCGCGCCGAGATGCGCAACCTGCTCGGCGGCAAGGGCGCCAATCTCGCCGAGATGGCGTCGATCGGCCTGCCGGTCCCGCCCGGCTTCACCATCACCACCGAGGTCTGCACCGCGTTCTACCGCAACGACCGGCGCTACCCGGACGGGCTGGACAGCCAGGTGAAGGACGCGCTCGCCGCCGTCGAGCAGGCGGTCGGGCTGAAGTTCGGCGACCCGAAGGCGCCGCTGCTCGTCTCGGTGCGTTCGGGCGCGCGCGTCTCCATGCCCGGCATGATGGACACGGTGCTCAATCTCGGCCTGAACGACGCGACCGTGCAGGGCCTCGCCGACGCCTCCGGCGATCCGCGCTTCGCCTGGGATTCCTACCGCCGCTTCATCCAGATGTTCGGCGGCGTCGTGCTCGGCGTCGATCACCACCGCTTCGAGGACATCATCGAGGAGGTGAAGCACGAGCGGCTGGTGACCGAGGACACGGCGCTGACCGCGGCCGACTGGCAGCGCGTCGTCACCGGCTACATGGCGATGGTCGAGGAGGCGACCGGCAGGCCCTTCCCGCAGGACCCGATGGACCAGCTGTGGGCGGCGATCGGCGCGGTGTTCGGCTCCTGGATGAACCAGCGCGCGATCACCTATCGCCGCCTGCACGACATCCCCTCCGACTGGGGCACGGCGGTGAACGTCCAGGCCATGGTGTTCGGCAACATGGGCGAGGACTGCGCCACCGGCGTGTGCTTCACCCGCAACCCATCCACCGGCGCGAACGAGCTCTACGGCGAGTTCCTGGTGAACGCCCAGGGCGAGGACGTGGTCGCCGGCATCCGCACGCCGCAGCCCCTGTCGCGCTCCGCGGCCAAGCCCGGCGAGGTCTCGATGGAGGAGGCCATGCCGGAGGTCTATGCCGAGCTTCTGCGCGTGCGCGAGCGGCTGGAGCGGCACTACCGCGACATGCAGGACATCGAGTTCACGGTGCAGCAGAAGCGGCTCTACATGCTGCAGACGCGCAACGGCAAGCGCACCGCGGCGGCCAGCCTGCGCATCGCCGTGGACATGGCGAACGAGGGGCTGATCACGCGCGAGGAGGCGGTGCAGCGCGTCAGCCCCGCCGGGCTCGATCAGTTGTTGCACCCGATGCTCGATCCGACGGCGAAGCGAACGCTGCTCGGCAAGGGGCTGCCCGCCTCGCCGGGGGCGGCGAGCGGCACGGCGGTGTTCTCGGCCGACGAGGCCGAGGCGCGCGCGCAGAAGGGCGAGAGCGTGATCCTGGTGCGGATCGAAACCAGCCCCGAGGACATCCACGGCATGCACGCCGCCAAGGGCATCCTGACCACGCGCGGCGGCATGACCAGCCACGCCGCGGTGGTGGCGCGCGGCATGGGCCGGCCCTGTGTCGCCGGCGCGGGCGGCATCGTCGTCGATTACGCCGCGCAGACCGTCTCGGCCGGTCGGCAGATCATCCGCGCGGGCGAGACGCTCACCATCGACGGCACCACCGGCGAGGTGTACGTGGGCTCGGTCGCGATGATCGAGCCGCAGCTCTCCGGCGACTTCGCGACCCTGATGGAATGGGCCGACCGGGTGCGCACCCTCAAGGTGCGCACCAATGCCGACACGCCGGCGGATGCCGAGACCGCGCGGCGTTTCGGCGCCGAGGGCATCGGCCTCTGCCGCACCGAGCACATGTTCTTCGACCCCGAACGCATCCTCGCCGTGCGCGAGATGATCATCGCCAGCGACGAGGCGGGGCGTCGGCGCGCGATCGCCAGGCTCCTGCCGCATCAGCGCAAGGACTTCGTCGCGCTGTTCCGCATCATGGCCGGGCTGCCGGTGACGATCCGCCTGCTCGACCCGCCGCTGCACGAGTTCATCCCGCATGGCGAGCACGAGCTCGCCGAGATCGCCGAGGCGCTGGGCACCGATCTCGAGACGATGAAGCAGCGCGTGCTGGCGCTCTCCGAGGCCAACCCCATGCTCGGCCACCGCGGCTGCCGGCTCGGCATCTCCTATCCCGAGGTCTACGAGATGCAGGCGCGCGCGATCTTCGAGGCCGCGCTCGAGGTCGCGGCCGAGACCGGCGCGGCGCCGATCCCGGAGATCATGATCCCTCTGGTGGGGCTCCGGAAGGAGCTCGAGATCACGCGCGCGATGGTGGAGGAGACGGCGAAGGCGGTGTTCGCCGAGAAGGGCGCGACCGTGGAGTACCTGGTCGGCACGATGATCGAGCTGCCGCGCGCGGCGCTGACGGCGGATCGCATCGCCGAGGTCGCCGACTTCTTCAGCTTCGGAACGAACGACCTGACGCAGACCGTGTTCGGCCTGTCGCGCGACGATGCCGGCAAGTTCCTGCCGCTCTATGTCGAGAAGGGAATCATGCCGAAGGACCCCTTCGTCAGCCTCGACATCGAGGGGGTCGGCGAGATGGTGAGGATCGCCGCCGAGAAGGGCCGGCGCACCAAGCCGGACCTCAAGCTCGGCATCTGCGGCGAGCACGGTGGCGATCCGGCCTCGATCGCCTTCTGCCAGACGGTCGGGCTCGATTACGTCTCCTGCTCGCCCTATCGCGTGCCGGTCGCGCGCCTCGCCGCGGCGCAGGCCGCGCTGGGCGCGGGCGGCGTGGACCGGACGGCGTGAGGCGTCCTCTCCGCCATCACAGCCAGCGCCGCACCCGCGCGAGATAGTCGCGATAGGGCTGGCCGAACCGTGCCGCCAGGTAGGGCTCCTCGCGCGCGATCACGAGCCGGTCCATCACGATCAGCACGGGCACCAGCAGCAGAAGCGCCCAGACGTTGGCGAGCGCGAGCGCCAGCCCGGCATAGGCGGCGCTGACGCCGAGATACATCGGGTTGCGGCTGATCGCGTAGGGGCCGCGCATCACCAGCCGGCGCGCGGCCTGCCAGGTCGGGATGCCGGTGCCGGCGCGGTGGAACAGCCATGCCGCCCAGGCCGCGAAGACGCACCCGAACACCAGCAGCATCGAGGCCGCGCCATGCCGCAGCCCGTCGGGCCAGGCCACGTGCGGCCCGAGCGGTGCGAGCCACTCCAGCGCGACCGCGAGCAGGAACGCCCCGCCGTAGAGCACGGGCGGATGCACCGCGACGGGCGGGGGATCGTCGGTCACGCCGCGTCGGCCCGGGGCAGCACCATCCAGGCCGGGATCTCGGGCCGGAGCGTCGCCTCCCCGCAGGCGAGCGGCCGGCCCGGCCGGATCGCCTCGATGCGCAGGATCGCGAGCGCCCGGTCGTCGCGGCCCGAGCGGATCGTGCCGGCCTCGGCGCCGTCGAGCAGCGCCGGCGTGCCGGGTGCGGGGAGGGGGCCCTCGACCGTGACCGGCACGAGGCGGCGCTTCACCAGGCCGCGGTACTTGGTGCGCGCGGTCAACTCCTGGCCCATGTAGCAGCCCTTGGTCCAGGAGACCCCGTGCAGTTCGTCGAACCCGGCCTCCAGCAGCACGGTGCGGCCGCTCTCGAGATCGCGCGAGCCGTCCGGCAGGCCGAGCCGCAGCCGGTGCCGGTCGTAGTCCGCGGCCTCGGCATCGCCCGATGCGGTGCCGGACGGCCGCAGCACCCGCCACCCGGCCTCGGGAAGCCGCGGATCGCGCCCGCCCACACCTTCGGGCGCCGCGTCGCCCCAGGCGGCCAACACCTCCCAGGCCGGGCTCTCGTCGGCGATCGTGACCTTCGCGCGCAGCCGGAACCGCCCGAGCTGCTGCACGAGGAACCCGGCCTGGGCGCGCTCGCAGTCGAGCAGCAGGCGCTCGCCGTCCCGGATGATGAAGAAATCCGCGAGCCACTTGCCCTGCGGCGTCAGCAGCGCCGCCCAGACGGGGCCGCGCGCGGCGGCGGCGACGTCGTTCGACACCAGCCCCTGGAGGAACGGCGCGGCATCGGCGCCGGCGATGGCGACGACGCCTCGGTCGGGCAGCACGGCACTCGGCATGGGTCGGACATGGGCGAGCCCGGCCCCTAGCGCAATGCCCCGCGGGCTGTGCTACACGCCGCCCGCCATGCGCATCCTGTTCGTCACCGCCACCCGGATCGGGGATGCGGTGCTGTCCACCGGCCTGCTCGACCATCTGATCCGCGCCCATCCGGGCGCGCGCGTCACCGTTGCCTGCGGGCCGGCGGCGGCCGGGCTGTTCGCGCATGTGCCGGGGCTGGAGCGGGTGATCCCGATGGAGAAGCGGGAGTTCCGGGGGCATTGGTGGTCGCTCTGGGCGGCCTCGGTGCGCACGCGCTGGGATTTCGTCGTGGACCTGCGCGGCTCGGCGCTGTCGTGGCTGCTGCGCGCGCGCCGCCGCGCGGTGATGGGGGGCGGGCGGCGGCCGGGGCATCGGCTGGTGCAGCTCGGCGCCGTGCTGGGGCTCGATCCTGCGCCCCTGCCGGTGGTCTGGACCGTTGAGGCGGATCATGCGCGTGCGGCCATGCTGCTGCCGCCTGGCCCGCCGGTGATCGGGCTCGGCCCGACCGCCAACTGGCCGGGCAAGGTCTGGGCGCCGGAGCGGTTCGTCGCGCTCTTCGATCGGCTCGCCGGCGCGGGCGGCGCGCTCCCGGGTGCACGTGTCGCCGTGTTCGCCGGTCCCGGCGAGACGGAAGCCGCGATGGCCGCTCCCGTGCTCGCGGCGCTGCCGCGCGGGCGCACGATCGACCTCGCCGGCCGGCTGACACTGACCGAGGCGGCGGCGGCGCTTTCGCGCTGCGCGCTCTATGTCGGCAACGATTCCGGGCTGATGCACCTGGCCGCTGCCGCCGGCGCGCCCACCGTCGGGCTGTTCGGACCGAGCCCGCCCGAGGAATACGCGCCCTGCGGGCCGCACGCCGCGGTCGCGCGCACGCGCGTGCCGATGGCCGAGCTGATCGCCGCCCCCGGCTACGACCACCGCACCACCGGCAGCCTGATGGGCTCGCTGCCGGTCGAGGACGTGGTCGAGGCAGCGTCCGGGCTGCTCGCGCGCCTCGCCCCGGCCGCGGCGCAGTGACCGCGCCGCGCCTCTCCGCGCTGGTGGTCGCGCGCAACGAGGAGGCCCGGCTCGCGGCCTGTCTCGACACGCTGCGCTTCGCCGACGAACTCGTCGTCGTGCTCGACCGCTCGACCGACCGGTCGGGCGAGATCGCGCGCGCATCCGGGGCGCGCGTGGTCGAAGGCGCCTGGGAGCTTGAAGGCGCGCGCCGCAATGCCGGGCTCGATGCCTGCACGGGCGACTGGGTGCTGGAGGTGGATGCGGACGAGCGCATCCCCGCTTCCCTGGGCGAGGAGATCCGGCGCGTGATCGCGACCTCGCCCCACGCGTGGCACGAGATCCCGGTGGACAACTTCATCGGCGAGCGCCTGGTGCGGCACGGCTGGGGCGGATCGTTCGGCACCTCGGCGGTGCCGCGGCTGTCGCGCAAGGGGGCGAAGCGCTGGGGCATGCAGCGCGTGCATCCGTCGCTCGCCTGGACCGGCACCAAGGGGCCGCGCCTGACCCAGGCGATCCAGCACTATGTCGATCGCGACATCTCCGACGTGCTGCGCCGGCTCGACCGCTACAGCTCGGCCAAGGCGGCCGACCTGCTCGCCGCGGGCGAGATCGGCACGCTTCCGGGCAATCTGCGCCGGTTCGTCTCGCGCACGGTCAAGTGCTACGTCTCGCGCAAGGGCTATCGCGAGGGCGGCTGGGGGCTGCTGATCGCGCTCTGCGCGGGGCTCTATCCGCTGCTCGCGCACCTGAAGGCGCGGCTCGAGCCCGAGCGGCACCGGCCGGACGCCTCGTGACGCGCGCGGCGATGATCATGGCGGGCGCGCATCATGGCGGAGCCGAGACGTTCTTCGTCCGGCTCTGCGTCGCCCTTGCGGGCGCGGGCGAGGAGGTGCTGGCGGTGATCCGCCGCGATGCCGACCGCGCGTCCGCCCTGCGCCGCGGCGGGCTTGCGCCGGTCGAGCTCGGCTTCGGCGGGCCGCTCGACCTGCTGACGCGGCCGCGGCTTGCGCGCGCGCTCGGCCGCTTCGCTCCGCGCGTCGCGATGGCCTGGATGAACCGCGCGGCGCGCTTCACGCCGCCGGGGCCCTGGGTGCGGGTCGGGCGGCTCGGCGGCTACTACGATCTCCGCTACTACGGCGGCTTCGACCACCTGGTGGGCAACACGCAGGGCATCGTCGAGTGGATCGCGCGCCAGGGCTGGCCGCGCGCACGCGTGCACCATCTGCCGAACTTCGCGCCCGATCTCGCCGGCGCCGCGCCGGTGGATCGCGCCGCGCTCGGCGTTCCGCGCGACGCGTTCCTGGTGCTGACCATGGGCCGGCTGCATCCCAACAAGGGCTTCGACGTGCTGATCGAGGCGATCGCGCATCTGCCCGACGTCGTCGTCGCGATCGCCGGCGAGGGCGAGGAGCGCGCGGCGCTGACCGCGCTCGCAGATCGGCTGGGCGTGAGCGAGCGCGTGCGCTTCCTCGGCTGGCGCGACGACCAGGCGGCGCTGCTCGCCGCCTGCGACCTGTTCGTCTGCCCCTCGCGTCACGAGCCGCTCGGCAATGTCGTGCTGGAGGCGTGGTCGGCCGCGCGGCCGGTGGTCGCCGCGTCCTCGCCCGGCCCAGCCGAGCTGATCGCGCACGGCACCACGGGCCTGCTCGTTCCGGTCGAGGATGCGCGCGCGCTTGCCGAGGCGATCGCCGCGCTGCGCGACCAGCCGGCGCGCGCGCGCGCCCTCGCCGCAGCGGGCCGCGCCGCCTTTCTGCGCGCGCATGCCGAAGCCCCGGTGCTCGCGCGCTGGCGCGGCTTTCTTGCCGAGGTCGCGCGCTGATGTGCGGCATCGCTGGCATCGCGCTGAAGCACGGCGAGACCGCGCCGACCGGGGTGCTGGCCGCGCTCGACGCGTCCCTCGCGCATCGCGGTCCCGACGGGGCCGGGCAGACCGTGGCGGCGGGGGCCGCGCTGGTGCATCGCCGTCTCGCGATCATCGACGTCGCCGGCGGCGACCAGCCGCTGTTCGAGCCGGGCGGCGCGGCCCTGATCGCCAATGGCGAGATCTACTCCTATCGCGAACTGCGGCGCGACCTGCTGGCGGATGTCGCCTTCGCGACGGGGAGCGACTGCGAGCCCGCGCTGCATCTCTATCGCCGCGAGGGGCTCGGCTTCGCGGATCGCCTGCGCGGCATGTGGGCGATCGCGATCCATGACCGCGCGGCGCGGCGCGTGGTGCTGTCGCGCGATCCGTTCGGCATCAAGCCGCTCTACCTCGCCGAGACGAAGCAGGGCCTCGCCTTCGCCTCGGAGCCGCGCGCGCTGCTCGATGCCGGGCTGGTCGCGCGCGGGATCGATCCGCGCGCGCGCGACGAGCTGCTCGAACTCCAGTTCACCACCGGCGCCGAGACGATCTTCCCCGGCATCCGTCGCGTGCTGCCGGGCGAGACGATCGCGATCGAGGAGGGGCGCATCGTCGAGCGCCGCCGCCGCGCCGCGCTGCCGGAGGGCGGGCCGGAGGCGATCGACGACGCGGCCGCGCTCGCACGGCTGGATGTCGCGCTGACCGAGAGCGTGGAGCTGCATCAGCGGAGTGACGTGCCCTACGGGCTGTTCCTCTCCGGCGGCATCGACAGCGCGGCCGTGCTCGCGCTGATGCGCCGCCTGAACGACCGGCCCGTGCTCGCCTTCACGGCAGGCTTCGACGACCCATCCGCCGCCGACGAACGCGCCTCGGCGCGCGCCGCGGCACAGGCGGCCGGCGCCGCGCACGAGGAGATCACCGTCACCGAGGCCGATTTCTGGACGCATCTTCCGGCGATCGCCGCGTGCATGGACGACCCGGCGGCCGACTACGCGATCGTGCCGACCTGGCTGCTCGCCCGCCGTGCGCGCCAGGACGTGACCGTGGTGCTGTCGGGCGAAGGGGGCGACGAGATCTTCGGCGGCTACGGCCGCTACCGCGCCGCCATGCGGCCCTGGTGGCGCGGCGGCAAGGTGATGCGCGCGCGCGGCATCCTCGAACGGCTCGGGCTGCGCCGCCACGCGACCTCGGCCTGGCGCGACGGCATGGAGGCCGCGGCGGCGGCGGCCGCCTCGCCGGGGCGCACGCGGCTGATGGTCGCGCAGGCGACCGACATGGTGGACTGGCTGCCGAACGATCTCTTGACGAAACTCGACCGCTGCCTGATGGCGCATGGCGTCGAGGGCCGCACGCCGTTCCTCGACCCCGCGGTCGCGGCCGCCGCGTTCCGCCTGCCGGACGGGCTGAAGGTGCGCGGCGGCCTCGGCAAATGGGTGCTGCGCGCCTGGCTCGACCGGCACCTGCCCGAGGCGCGCGCCTTCGCGCGCAAGCAGGGCTTCACCGTGCCGGTCGGCGCCTGGATCGCGCGCCAGGGCGAGCGGCTCGGCCGGCTCGTTGCCGCCGATCCGGCCGTTGCCGAGCTCTGCGCGCCGGATGCCGTGGCCGCGCTGTACCGGAAGCACGGCAAGCACGAGGGCTTCGCCGCCTGGACGCTGCTGTTCTACGCCCTCTGGCACCGCGCGCATGTGCGCGGGCTTGCGCCCGCGGGCGACGTGTTCGACACCCTGGCCGCGCGCGACTGACACGGAGGAGCGGATGGATATCGTGGTGCTGCCCGGCGACGGGATCGGGCCGGAGATCACCGAGGCGACGCTCGCGGTGCTGCGCGCGGCCGATGCGCGGTTCGCGCTGGGCCTGCGCTTCGAGACCCACGCGGTCGGGCTCGCGACGCTGAAGACGCACGGCACCACCCTGCCCGAGGACGTGTTCGCGCGCGCCATGGCCGCCGACGGCACGATCCTCGGCCCGATCGCGAGCTTCGAGTACCCGCCGCGCGAGCAGGGCGGCATCAACCTCTCGGCCGCGTTCCGCACGCGCGGCGACCTCTACGCCAACATCCGCCCCGCGCGCTCGCGGCCCGGTCTCGCGCACTGGGGCCGCACGCCCATGGACCTCGTGATCGCGCGCGAGAACACCGAGGGGTTCTACGCCGACCGTTCCATGTATCTGGGCTCGGGCGAGTTCATGCCGACCGCCGACCTCGCCCTCTCGGTGCGCAAGATCACCGAGCGGGCGTGCATGCGGATCGCGCGCACGGCGTTCCGGATCGCGCGCACGCGGCGCCGGAAGGTCACGGCCGTGCACAAGGCGAACGTGATGAAGGTGACGGACGGGCTGTTCCTGCGCTCGGTGCGCAAGGTCGCCGAGGAGTTCCCCGACGTCACGCTGGACGACGCGATCGTCGATGCCGCCGCCGCGCTGCTGGTGCGCGATGCCGCGCGGTTCGACGTGATCGTCACCACCAACATGTTCGGCGACATCCTGTCGGATCTCGCCTCCGAGCTCTCCGGCAGCCTCGGCCTCGGCGCCTCGATCAACGCGGGCGACACGACCGCGCTCGCCCAGGCGCAGCACGGCTCGGCCCCGGACATCGCCGGTCAGGGGATCGCCAACCCCTCCTCGCTGATCCTCTCCTCGGCGATGCTGCTCGACTGGCTCGGCACGCGGCGCGGCGTGACGGCGCTGAACGACGCGGCCGCCGCGATCGAACGCGCGGTGGATGCCGTGCTCGCGGTGCCGGAGCGGCGCACGCGCGATCTCGGCGGCGTGGCCGGCACCATGGCGTTCGCGACCGCGGTCGCCGACGCGCTCGCCACCGCCTGAAACGGGGGACAACCCATGCCCGCACCGCACTACGACCTCATCCTCCGCGGCGGCATCGCCGTGCTGCCCTGGGGCGAGGAGGCGACCGATATCGGCGTGCGTCAGGGCCGCATCGCCGCGCTCGGCGTGCCGGGCTCGGCGGAGGCGGATGCGGTGATCGACGCGCACGGCCTGCATGTGCTGCCCGGCTTGATCGACGCGCATGTGCATCTGCGCGAGCCGGGTGCGGATCACGTCGAGACGATCGCGACCGGCACGAAGGCCGCCGCCCTCGGCGGGCTGGTCGCGGTGTTCGACATGCCGAACACGAAGCCCGCCATCACCGACGCCGAGCGCCTCGCCTGGAAGCGGGACCACATCGCGGGCCGCGCCTTCGTGGACATGGGGCTCTATGTCGGCGCGACCAAGGCGAATGTGGGCATGCTCGCCGATCTGGAGCTGGAGCCCGGCGTGTGCGCGATCAAGGTGTTCGCCGGCTCCTCGACGGGCGATCTGCTGGTGGAGGACGACGCCTCGCTCGAGGCGGTGATGCGCAACGGCTTCCGCCGCATCGCCTATCACAGCGAGGACGAGTACCGGCTCAGGGCGCGCGCGCCCCTGTTCAAGGAGGGCGATCCGCATATCCGCCACATGGAGTGGCGCGATGTCGAGGCGGCGTTCCTCGGCACGCGCCGGCTGATGGCGCTCGCGCGCAAGACCGGGCGACGCGCGCACATCCTGCACGTCTCGACCGCGGAGGAGCTCGACTACCTCAAGGACTACCGCGACGTCGCGACCGTCGAGGTGCTGATGAACCACCTCACCCAAGTCGCGCCCGACGTGTACGAGCGGCTGGAGGGGTTCGGCGTGATGAACCCGCCCATCCGCGACCGGCGGCACTACGATGCGTCCTGGGCGGCCGTGCGGGACGGCACGGTCGATGTCGTGGGATCGGATCACGCGCCGCACGCGGCCGATCTGAAGCGCCTGCCCTGGCCGACATGTCCCGCGGGGCTCACCGGCGTGCAGACGATCGTGCCGGTGATGCTGGATCACGTGAACGCGGGGCGGCTCTCGCTGTCGCGGCTCGCCGACTTGATGTGCGCGGGTCCCGCGCGCGTCTATGGCGTGGTGGGGAAGGGGCGGCTCGCGGCCGGCTACGACGCCGATTTCACGCTGGTGGACATGAAGCGCAGGCGCACGATCACGAACGACTGGATCGCCTCGCCCTGCGGCTGGACGCCGTTCGACGGCATGGATGTCACCGGCTGGCCGGTGATGACGGTGCTGCGCGGGCGGACGATCATGCGCGAGGACGAGTTGCTGGGCGAACCTTCGGGGCAGCTCGTGCGGTTCGGCGACACGCTGAGGCGTGCAGCCGACGCGTGACGGTCAGACCAGCATCTCGACGCAGACCGGCACGTGATCCGAGGCGAGCGGCCAGTCGCGCGCGTCCTTCAGGATCTGCCCGGCCTTCAGCGTGCCCGCCATGTCGGGCGTGACCCAGATATGGTCGAGCCGCCGGCCACGGTCCGACAGCCGCCAGTCGCGGTTGCGGTACGACCACCAGGAATAGAGCTTCTGCGGCGGCGGCACGAAATGCCGCATCGCGTCGATCCAGCCCTCGGCCGTGCCCTGCCATTTCGTCAGGAGATCGGTCTCGACCGGCGTGTGCGACACCACGTCGAGCAGCTGGCGGTGGCTCCAGACGTCATCCGGCAGGGGCGCGATGTTGAGATCGCCCGCGATGATCTGCCGCCCGCCCTTGGCCGCGCCATTGCCGAACCAATGCGTCGCCTCGGCAACGAAGTCGAGCTTGTGGCGGAACTTCGGATTCGCCTCCGGGTCCGGCACGTCGCCGCCGGCCGGGACGTAGAAGTTGTGCAGCCGCACCGGCGCGCCCGGGATGTCGAGATCCACCGCGAGATGCCGGCAGTCGCCCTTGCCGCACCAGTTCGGCGTGTCCGCGACGCGCGCGAGGGGAATCTTCGAGAGGATCGCGACCCCGTTGTAGCCCTTCTCTCCCTTGATCACGATGTGGCGGTAGCCGGTCGCGCGCACCTCGCGCAGCGGGAACTCGGCATCCGTGACCTTGGTCTCCTGCAGGCAGATCACGTCGGGCTCCAGCGCAACGGCGAGGTCGGCGAGCCTGGCAAGCCTGAGACGGACGGAGTTGATGTTCCAGGTGACGAGACGGAGGCGCTTGGGACGTCGGGCCATGTGGGTTCGGGGATCGGGGCGGCGGAATCGCTGGCGCAGTCTAGCGCGTCCGCGGGAAATGAGATGCCCGGCCTCTGCGCGCCACCCTTGCGGGTGGGGAGCGGCGTGGACGGGCTGTGGACAACTCTGTGGGCCTGATGCCTCCGCGGCTTTCAGGCGACTGCAGGATGCGCGGCCAATCTATTGATAAGTATAGCCTTTATGCGACCGAGACCGCGCCCGAGGGTTGTTCATCCGGGGTGTGGATGAGCCTGGCGTCGGCAGCCGGCGCGTCCGCCGCTATGCTCGCGTCCGCCATGGCGGGACAGGGCGCGTGATGCGACGGATCGGGATGCTGGTGGCGGCGCTGCTGGTGGTCGGGGCGGCCGTCCACGCCGGGGCGTGGTGGCTGCTGGGCAATGCGGTCGTCGCCGCGATCGAGGGCGTCGGTCCCGACGGCGAGCGCGTGCGCCATGACGGTCTCGCGCGCGGCGGCTGGCCGTTGCGCGCGGGCGTCACCATCGCGCGGCCGGAGCTGTCGCGTCCGGCGGCGGGGCTGATGCCGGCGCTGACCTTCGCCGCCATGCGGGCCGAAGCGGGCGTGCCGCTCTCCGCGCCGCGCGCGGCGACGGTGACATTCCGCTGCCCCTGCCGCCTTGCTTTCCCCGGCACGCAGGGCGCCGCGCCGGCCGACATCGAGGCCGGCGCGCTCGTGCTGTCGTTCCGCGTCGAGCCCGGCGCGCCGCCGCGGCGCTGGCAGCTCGACGGCGAGACCCTGACCATCGTGCAGGCGGGCGAGACCGTGGAGGTCGCATCGCTCCGCCTCGCCGGCGCGCGCGATGAGGCCGCGCGCGCGCGCCAGACCGTCGCCTTCGCGCTGGCGGGGGTGCGGCTCGGCCCGGCGGCGGAGGTGCCGTTCGGGCGCGTGATCCGCAGCGCGACGGGCGAGGTCGTGGTGTCAGGCGCGTTCCCGCCCGGTCCCGACACCGAGGCGACCCTTCGCGCCTGGCGGGCGGATGACGGCCGGATCGAGCTTCGCGGTCTCGCGATCGCCTGGGGGCCGCTCGCGCTCTCGGCCGGCGCGACGCTGGCGCTGGATCGCGCGCTGCAACCGATGGGCGCCGGAACGGTCCGGGTCGCCAACTGGCGCCCGGCGCTCGACGCGGTGGGGAGCGCCGGGCTGCTCGACCGCCAGGCGCTCGCCCTGGTGCGGCTGGCCTTGACGGCGGTGTCGCGCCCGGCGCCGGGGGGCGGGTCGATGGTGGAGCTGCCGCTCGCGCTGGAGGAGCGCACACTGACGGCGGCGCGCATCCCGGTCGCGCGCCTGCCCGAGATCGCCTGGCCGCGCGGCCCCTATACCCTCGGCCGCAACTGAGGTGGCGGACACCGCCGACGCCGCGCGCCTGCTCGCGGTCTGCACGCAGCCGCCCTGGCCGGTGCGCGACGGCTACGGGCTGCGCGTGGCGAACCTGCTGGAGCGGCTCGCCGCGTCCTGGCGCATCACCCTGGTCGCGCCGGTCGAGGCCGCGCCGCACGGCATCGCCTGCGTGCCGGTGCGGTTGGAGGGGACGGGTCTGACCTACCCGTGGCGGTTCGACAACGCACCGTTGCGCGCCTCCGTGCGCACCGCCCTGGCCGCCCATCCCGCCGCACGCGCGCTGGTGTTTCCGGGTGCCGAGGCGCTGTGGTTCGGGGCCGACGACCTGCCGCCCGCGGTGATGGACATGATCGACTGCAACCCCCTGGAGTTCTGGCGTGGCGCGCTCGGCGGCCGGAGCGTTCGCGAGCGGCTGCGCGATCTCGCCGAACTTCCCGTCGCGACCCGCTATGCGCGGCGCACGGTGCGTCGCTTCAGCGCGACCGTGCTGGTGGGCGAGCGCGATGCCGCCTGGATGCGCTGGATCGGCGGGCGCGACAGCGTGCATGTCGTGCCGAACGGCGTGGCCGTGCCGGCGGAGGAGGCGCTGGTCGCCGAGGATGACGCGCCGACCGTGGTGTTCCTCGGCTCGCTCGGCTACGCGCCCAACGTCGATGCCGCGCTGTTCGCGGCGGATCAGATCTGGCCGCGCATCGCCGCCGCCGTGCCCGAGGCGCGCTTCGTGATCGCGGGCCGGACGCCCGCGCCGGAGGTGGCCGCACTCGCCGCGCGACCCGGCATCGCGGTCGCGGCGGACGTGCCCGATGTCGTGCCGGTGCTCGGGCGCGCCTGGGTGTCGATCGCGCCCATGCGCATCGGCGTCGGCATCAAGAACAAGGTGCTGGAGGCCTGGGCCTGCGCGCGGCCCGTCGTGATGACGCCGCTCGCGACCAACGGGCTCGTGCTGCCGCCGGGCCACGAGGGGTTCGTGCATCGCGATGCGGCAGGGCTGGCGGACGCGGTGGCGGCGCTGCTGCGGGATGCTGCGGCGCGCCGGTCGGCCGGGGCCGCGGCGCGCGCCCTGGTCCAGGCGCGATTCAGCTGGGCAGGTGCCGCGGCGCGGATCGAGGCGCTGCTGCGCGCGGCGTGCTGATCAGGCCTGCTTCAGCGCGATCAGGCTGCGGCGGATGCGCCGGCCGCGTTCGATCTTGTCGATGATGTAGGCATCGTCGCCCCAGCGCACGGCGCGCGCCATCGCGGTCATGTCCTCGGTGAAGCGCTGCGTCATCTCCAGGAGCGCCTCGCGGTTGTTGAGGAACACGTCGCGCCACATCACCGGGTCGGAGGCGGCGATGCGGGTGAAGTCGCGGAAGCCGGAGGCGGCGAAGCGCAGCACGTCCTTCATCGACTGGTCCTGCAGGTCGTCGGCGGTGCCGCAGATCGTGAAGGCGATCAGATGCGGCAGGTGGCTGACGATCGCCATCACGCGGTCGTGGTGGCCGGGTTCCATCACCTCGACCATCGAGCCCGCGCGGCGCCAGAGCTCGGCGACCTTGTCCACGGCCGTCTCGTCGGTGCCAGGCGGCGGCGTGAGGATGCAGAAGCGCCCCTCGAACAGCTCGGCGAAGCCGGATTCCGGGCCGGAATGTTCCGTACCCGCGATCGGATGCGCGGGCACGAAATGCACGCCCTCCGGCACCAGCGGCCCGACATCGCGGATCACGCTCTGCTTGGTCGAGCCGACATCGGTGACGATCGCGTCCTTCGCCAGATGCGGCGCGATCGCCGCGGCGACATCGGCATAGGCGCCGACGGGGGTGCAGAGGATCACGCAGTCCGCACCCTCGACCGTCGCGCCCGGATCGGCGAGCACGCGGTCGGCGAGGCCGAGCCGTTCGACCGTCGCCCGCGTCGCGTCCGTCCGCGCGGTCGCGACGATCTCGGCCGCGATGTCGCCGCGCCGGCGCGCCACATGCGCGATCGAGGAGCCGATCAGCCCGACGCCGATCAGCGCGAGCCGGCGGAACAGCGGTTCAGACATGCGCGGTGGCGCGGTCCGCGCGCTGCATGAACTCGGCTGTCCCCTCGGCCACCGCCTCCATCTCCTCCTGCGTGCCGATGGTGATGCGCAGCATGCCCGGAAGCCCGTAGCCCGTCATGCCGCGGACGATGATGCCGCGCGCGCGGAAATGCGCGTCGGCCTCGGCGGCGCTGCGCCCGACCGCGCCGAAATCGGCGAGCAGGAAGTTGCCGTGCGTGCCGCGCACCGGCACGCCGGTGCTCTCCAGCGCCTGGGCGAGCCAGGCCCGCCAGCGCCGGTTGTGCGCGCGCGAGGCGGCGACGTGCTCGGTGTCGGCCAAGGCCGCGATCGCGGCCGCCTGGGCCGGGCGCGAGGCGTTGAACGGGCTGCGGATGCGGTTCAGCACGTCCACCACGGCGGCGGGCGCGTAGGCCCAGCCGAGCCGCAAGCCGCCGAGCCCGTAGATCTTGCTGAAGGTGCGCGTCATCACCGTGTTCGCGCCGCCCTCCACCAGATCGACCACGGCGGTGCCGCGCGGGTCGTCCAGGTACTCGGCATAGGCGAGATCGAGCACCAGCAGCACGGTCTCGGGCAGGCGCGCGCGCAGCCGGGCGATCTCGCTCCAGGGCACCAGCGTGCCGGTCGGGTTGTTCGGGTTGGCGAGGAACACGAGCGTGGTGCGCGGGCTGACCGCGGCGAGGATCGCGTCCACATCCGCAGTCAGGTTCCGCTCCTCGACCGTCACCACGGTCGAGCCGGCGTAGCGCGCATAGAGCGGGTGCATGGCGAAGGCGTGACGCGTGACGATCGTCTCGGTCCCCGGTCCGCCATAGCCCTGGGCGAGCAGGCACAGCAGATCATCCGACCCCGCGCCGCAGACGATGCGCGCCGGATCGAGCCTGAACGCCGCGCCGATCGCCTCGCGCAGCGCGGTCGCGCCGCCATCGGGGTAGCGGTGGATTTCGCCCGCCTCGGCGCGATAGGCCTCCATGGCGCGCTTGGACGGCCCGAGCGCCCCTTCGTTGGACGACAGCTTGATCACCCGGTTGGCGCCGGCGACCTTCGACTCGCCGCCGACATAGGGCTCGATCTCGAGAATGGACGGACGCGGTTGCGGCGGCATGGCGATCACTCCGGCGCGAAGGCGGATTCGGGCGGCGGCACCGGCCAGCCGCCGATCACGATCGGGCGGGCGAGCCCGACCTCGGCGAGCGCGGCGAGGCGCGGGTCGCGCGCCTCGACCAGCCCGTCCACCTCGGCGAGGCAGGCGGTCGGCCCGCGCTCGGACCGATGCAGCACCAGGCTGCGCGGCTTCAGCCCGGCGGCGGCGGCGAGGTCGGACAGCCGGGCGCGGCTGAGCTCGGGCGCGGCCTCGAACGCAACCAGCGAGCGGTCCTCGCCCGAGGGCTCGGGGGCGAGCGCGCCGACCACGAGCGCCTGGGCGCGCGGCGCGCCCTCGGGGCGCAGCGTGACGAAGGGCAGGCGGGCGATCACCGACAGCCCAGAGCCGTCGCCGCGCATGAGCGCGATCCACCACGGGTCGTGCGCGCCCTCGGCGTTCGGGTCGTCCTGGGGCAGCGGCAGCACGCCGACCGCGGCCTCGCCGGCGCTGACCGCGCGCAGCACCTGGGCGGTCGTGCGCATCCAGCGCAGCGGCACGGCGGTGCCGAAATGCTCGCGCGCGAGCGCCACATGCCCCGAGCCCGCCTCCGGGCTCCAGACCGCGACCGGGAACGGCGCCTGGATCAGGGTCATGCCCATGATCATCTCGCGCCACATCCCGACCAGGGTGGGCTTGGGCAGGCGGCCGCGATGGTTGGCGAGCAGCCGGCGCATGATCTCGGCCTCGCGCGCCGGGCGGAACGGCGCGCCGCGCTTCACCCGAAGCTCGGCCAGGGAGGCGACCACCTCGGCCCGCTGCATCACCAGCTGATGGATCAGCCCGTCCACCCGATCGATCTCCGCGCGCAGCGCCGCCAGGCGGTCGGGCGCGCGCCAGGCGGGATCGGTCTCGGCCTCGGCGTCGGTTGCGGGCGGCGGGTCGGCGGGCATGGCGGAGGAGGCATAGCGGAAGTGGGGCCGGACGCAAGCGCGGCTGCGCCCGCGCGCATTGCGCCCGGGGCGCCGCGGGCCTAGTGATCGCGCATGGCCGAGACCGTCCGCGCTTCGCTCGCGACCGCCGGGATCACGCACCAGCGTGTGGTCTTCCCGGAGGGGCTGGCGCTCGACTGCGGCGCGGTGCTGAAGCCGCTGGTGGTGGCCTACCGCACCTACGGGCGGCTGAACGACGCGAAGTCGAACGCGATCCTGATCTGCCACGCGCTCACCGGCGACCAGTACGTGGCCGAGACCCACCCCGTCACCAGCAAGCCGGGCTGGTGGGAGATCATGGTCGGCCCCGGCCTGCCGGTCGACACCGAGCGGTTCTTCGTGATCTGCGCCAATGTGCTGGGCGGCTGCATGGGCTCCTCGGGCCCGCGCGAGGAGATGACGGATGCCGAGGGGCGCCCGCAGGGCCGCCCGTGGGGCATGCAGTTCCCGCCCGTGACCATCCGCGACATGGTGCGCGCCCAGGCGAAGCTGCTGGATCATCTCGGCGTGCCCAAGCTGTTCTCGGTGCTCGGCGGCTCGATGGGCGGGATGCAGGTGCTGGAGTGGGCCGCGCTCTACCCGGAGCGGGTGTTCAGCGCGATCCCGATCGCGACGGCGACGCACCACAGCGCGCAGAACATCGCCTTCCACGAGATCGGCCGCCAGGCGATCAACGCCGATCCGGATTTCCACGGCGGCGAGTACTGGAGGCACGGCGTGGTGCCGGCGCGGGGGCTCGCGGTCGCGCGCATGACCGCGCACATCACCTATCTGTCGGAGGAGGCGCTGACGCGGAAGTTCGGCCGTCGCCTGCGCACGGGGCCGATGCTGACCTTCTCGAACGACCTGTTCGAGGTGGAGTCCTATCTCCAGTACCAGGGCTCGTCCTTCGTGCAGCGCTTCGATGCCAATTCGTATCTGACGATCACGCGCGCGATGGACTATTTCGATCTCGCGGCCGAGCATGGCGGGTCGGTGGCGGCGGCGTTCCGCAACACGCCGGTGCGGTTCTGCGTGATCTCGTTCTCCTCCGACTGGCTGTTCCCGACCGCGATGAGCCGCGAGATCGTGCGCGCGCTGAACGCCGCGGCGGCCAACGTGTCGTTCGTCGAGATCACCTCCGACAAGGGCCACGACGCGTTCCTGCTGGACGAGCCGGATCTGTTCCGCACGGTCAGCGGGTTCCTCGCGGGGGCGGCGGAACGGTGGCGGTGAGGCGCGCATGTGTGGTGCGCGCGCGACCCCGTCGAGCGCTTGGCGGCCGGGCGCCATCCCCGTCCGGCGCTGTCAAGGCCGCAGCCGCGCTGCGCGCGGTGCGCCGCAGGCGCAGCCTTGACAGCGCCGGACGGAGATGGCCGTGGGGATTCATCGCCTTCCGCGGAGCGGAAGGCTCCGCTTGTCGCCTTCCCCGACACGTCCATGCCTGAAGGTCTCGCCCCCGCGCCGCGCACCGGCCGCCCGCTCTCCGACCGGCTGGATTTGCGCCTGATCGCCGAGATGGTGGAACCGCGCGCGCGCGTGCTCGACATCGGCTGCGGCGACGGCGCGCTGCTCGACATCCTGGTGCACGAGAAGGACGTGGACGGGCGCGGGATCGAGATCGACATGGCGCTCGTCACCGCCGCGGTCGCGCACGGCCTGCCGGTGATCCATGCGGATGCCGACACCGACCTCGCCTTCTACCCCGACGCCGCGTTCGACTACGTGATCCTGTCGCGCACGCTGCAGGCGACCGAACGCCCGCGCGAGGTGCTGGCGCAGATGCTGCGCATCGGGCGGCGCGCGATCGTGAGCTTCCCGAATTTCGGCCACTGGCAGGTGCGTGCGAGGCTGCTGCTGACGGGGCGGATGCCGCGCACCAAGGCGCTGGATCGCGCCTGGTACGACACGCCGAACATCCATCTCTGCACGATCAGCGACTTCTTCGCGCTGTGCGAGGCCGACGGCTACCGGGTCGAGCGCTGGCTGGGCGTGGACGAGGCGGGGCGGAAGACGCCGTGGCGGCGCAACCGGCGGCTCGCGAACCTGTTCGCCGAGCAGGGGCTGTTCCTGCTGACGCGGGGGTAGGGGAGCGCCCCGTTCCCCTGATACCCGGCGCACGAGGGTTTCACCTTCATGCGCCGGGTATGAGGTTCCTTCAGCGCGCAGCCGCCACACCAGCCCTGCGCGCGATACCGTCCGCACAAAGGTCAGACCTTGTCCGGACGGTATCAGGCCGCGTTGCGAGCGCCCGTGCGGGATCCCAGCGCGTCGAGCAGGCGCAGCACCTCGGCCGAGGCCGCCTCGACGCGCGCGATCGCCGCGAGCGCCTCCTCGGTGCGCCCCTGGGCGAAGAGGCGTGCTGCCGCCTTGCCGTGCTCGTGCACCGCCTCGTGCGGCGCCTCGAGCTCGCGGAACGCCGGCTCGCAGCGGAACGTGGACGATCCCTCGCCATAGTACCAGCGGCCGAGGCGACAGGAGCGGTGATCGGCCAGCTCCTCGGCTTTCAGCTTCACCCGCCCGGCCGCCATCGCAATGAGCCGCCGCTTCCACATCACGTGATCGGCCTTGGCGAGGATGATGATCTTGCCGGGGAAATCGGCACCGGCTGTGCGCTTGAGCTGTCGGCCGATCGCGGAGTCGAGCTGATCGAACGAATCCGCCATGCCGTCCACCGCCGTCGAGGTCTCCTTCGCCATCGCCGCGACGCGGCCGATGCTGCCGGCGATCTCGTTGGTCGCCTGTGACTGCTGCGAGACTGCCTCGGCGATCTCGCGGATGCTGCGCGTTGCCGCGTCGATCCGGCTGCCGGCGGCGGCCACGTCCGCGCCGAGGCGCTCCATCCGCTCACGCCCGTCGCGGGCGAGGTCATCGCAGCGCGCCATTCCCTCGACAACCGCACCGACGCGGGCCAGCAGCCCGTCGATGCGGCGGCGGATGTCCTCGGTCGCCTGCGCGGTCTGCTGCGCCAGGGTCTTCACTTCGTTGGCGACGACGGCGAAACCGCGCCCGGCCTCGCCGGCGCGGGCGGCCTCGATGGTGGCGTTCAAGGCGAGCAGGCGCGTCTGCGCCGCGATCGTCTCGATCGTCTTGACGATCCCGCCGATCTCCTCCGATGCCCGGCCGAGTTCGCGCACCTCGGCGCTGTTGCGCTGCACCAGCGAGGCGAGCGCCTCGATGGCGCGGATCGTCCCCTCGGTCTGCTCGACGCTCGCGCGCATCGCCTGCTCGGCCGCACCCGACGCCTCGGCCGCGGCCTTGGCCGAGACGTCGATGCTGCCGACGGTCGCCACCATCTCCTGCGTGGCTGCCGCCATCGCCTGGGCATTCTCGCTCACGCCGCGCGCCGGGCCGACGAGCCGTGCGGCGACGATGCCGAGTTCGTTGGCGACCATCGCGCAGTCGACCACCTCGGCGGCGTGCGCTGCCGCCTCCGCCGCGAGGGCGCCTGCCAGGGCGGCGAGCGGTTTCTGGTCCGGGCCGGGCGGCGGGTCGCGGTGAAGTCACCGCGGCCCAACGCATCGACGAAGCGCGCGAGCGCATCGTGCTCCGCCGTGCGCGACGCGGCGTTCAGGGCCATCTCGGGCGTGGCGACGGCGTGCTGCAAACGGTGCAGGGTGGCCATGGACGGGGACGTCTCCGGTGCGGGGGTGTGCCTTCACGTTGCCGAACCGGACTCAAGGATTCGTAAACGTGGCGGCGCAACCGGCGGCTCGCGACCCTGTTCGCCGGGCAGGGGCTGTTCCTGCTGACGCGGGGGTAGGGGGGCGGACAGGTCCCTAATGACCTCTGCCATTGCCTGCGCCACGACGTTGGTTCTGTGGCGCGCAGGGGAGGTATCTGGACACCTCCGATAACCGGTGTTTAGGCGCGTTGCTGGCGATTGGGTCGGCGTGAGTGGTGCGGTGATGCCGCGAGATGGGCGATGTCCGGTTGGCTGGGCCGCCCGCCGGCGCCTGCTCCGTCCTGCGAAAGGCTCAGGCGGGCAGGTTGTGCCTGTCGAGCCAGCACCATCGCTTCATGTTGTAGGCCATGTTGGCGATGGTAACCGTCGCGCGCGCCCGGGCGATGCCGATGGTTCGGATCACCAGCCCCATCACCCTCTTCTGATGCGCGAAGGGATGCTCGACACGGGCGCGCACCGCGGACTTGGCGGCGTTGGCTTGGGCAGTGCGCCTCGGCATCGGCCGGCCCGGCGGCTTGCGGCGGTGGATCCGGCTCACCTTGCCGATGCCCCGCAGATACCGCTCGTTCTCCGCCGAGCGATAGGCCGTATCGCCCCACACGTCGGCGGCGGTGTTGTTCGGGTCGATCAGCCCTTCGCGCAACCGCGCCCCGTCATGCGCCGCGGCATCGGTGGTCTTGCCGCGTCGGATCACCCCGTGCCGGCGATCGATCGAGATGTGCGATTTGTAGCCGAAGTGCGGGACGGCAATGTACCGCCCTGTGGGCGTTGCCTTCGGCCCAGCTGCGGCATGCCATCCTCGCGCGGCCTGGCCTTGCTGAACTTCACCGTCCAGCGCGCATCCGTGTCCTTCTGGCGCGCGCGGGCCGGCGTGTCGGGCCAGATGTCGCGGGCCTTCTCGCCCGCCTTGATGCGCGCCTTCTCGGCCTCGGTGTTGCGTTGGCGCGGCGCCGCAACGAGCGTCGCGTCCACGATCTGGCCGGCCATCGGCAGATAGCCCGCCTCGGTGATCGCCCGGTCGAGCCGGGCGAACAGCCTCTCCAGCGCGCCGGCGGCGATCAGCGCCTCGCGGAAATCCCACAGCGTGTTGGCGTCCGGCACCGCGTCGCCCGGACCGAGGCGGCAGAACCGCATCCAGCGCAGCCGATCGGCGACCAGATACTCCGCCTGCGCCAGCGACAGCCCGTGCATCGCCTGCAGCACCAGCATGCGGAACTTCAGCACAGGATCGAAGGCAGGCCGGCCACCCTTGCCGCGGTCGCGTGCGCCGAGTGCGGTGTCCAACTCGGCCCGGAACTTCTCGAAATCCACCGTCGCCGCGAGTTTCTCCAGCGGATCACCCTGCGTGGAGAGCTCCCGAAGCCGCTCCTCCACATCCCAGACCCCCCGCTGACCTCCGGACATCCGCGCCTCGCTCGCTGCCGCCTCAGCCAGACGGAATCACGCCTCGCACGGCAGCGCCAGCCCAGTTTCCGGAGGTGTCCAGATGCCTGAAGCGACTGATTATTCCGTTCGAGATTCACATATCGCCGTCTTTGGTCTCGCGACCATGAATTGATGGCGGAAGGGCTCCGCCCTCCCGCACCCACCCGCCGGGGGGCCGGGCACCCCATCGTGCAGGCGCGATGGGGACGCCGCCATAGGCCCCCCGGTCCCCCCGCTACCCTTGACGCGCCGGCCCCTTTCCCCCACAACCCAACCCGTTCCGGCCCCACCGGACCCTGACCCGCCCCCCATGGGGCGCCGCCGCTCCGCGAAGGCTCGCGCAGCGGCGCAAATCCGTTTGGGGCGCCGGAACACTGAGGAGCAGACGATGTTCGACGCCCTCTCGGGCAAACTCACGGGGATCTTCGACAGGCTGAAGCGCCGCGGCGCGCTCTCGGAAGCCGACGTCTCCGAGGCACTCCGCGAGGTCCGCATCGCCCTGCTCGAAGCCGACGTGGCACTCCCCGTCGTCAAGGACTTCATCGCCAAGGTGCGCGAAGGTGCCGTCGGCGAGGCGGTGCTGAAGTCCGTCACCCCCGGCCAGCAGGTCGTCAAGATCGTCCATGACGCGCTGGTCGAGATGCTCGGGCCCGCCGCGCCCGGGCTGAACCTCGCCGCCTCGCCCCCCGTCATCGTGCTGATGCTCGGGCTGCAGGGCTCGGGCAAGACCACCACCGCCGGCAAGATCGCGCTCCGCCTCAAGGACCGCGACCGCAAGCGCGTGCTGCTCGCCTCGCTCGACACCCAGCGCCCCGCGGCGATGGAACAGCTCGCCACGCTCGCCGACCGCGCCGGCGTGATCTCGCTGCCGATCGTGCCCGGCCAGCGCCCGGTCGAGATCGCCCGGCGGGCTCTCGACGAGGCCCGCCGCGGCGGCTTCGACGTGCTCGTGCTCGACACCGCGGGCCGCCTCGCGATCGACGAGACCCTGATGGCCGAGGTGGCCGAGGTCGCATCCGTCGCCCGCCCGCACGAGAAGCTGCTGGTCGTCGATGCCATGACCGGCCAGGACGCGGTGACGATCGCCAGGGCGTTCCACGAGAAGGTGGGCGTCACCGGGATCGTCATGACGCGGATGGACGGCGATGCGCGCGGCGGTGCCGCCCTCTCCATGCGCGCGATCACCGGCGCGCCGATCCGCCTGGTCGGTGTCGGCGAGAAGCTCGATGCGCTGGAGGACTTCCACCCCGACCGCGTGGCGGGCCGCATCCTCGGCATGGGCGATGTGGTGTCGCTGGTCGAGAAGGCGGCCGCGACGATCGAGGCCGAGGATGCCGAGAAGCTCGCGGCCAAGATCCAGAAGGGCAGTTTCGACCTCGAGGATTTCCGCAAGCAGCTCGGCCAGATCTCGAGGATGGGCAGCCTTCAGGGCCTGCTCGGCATGCTGCCAGGTGTCGGCAAGATCAAGGCGCAGATGGCCGAGGCGAAGCTCGACGACAAGGTGATCAAGCGCCAGATCGCGATCATCGACAGCATGACGAAGGCCGAGCGTCGCCGCCCCGACATCATCAAGGCCTCGCGCAAGAAACGGATCGCCGCGGGCTCCGGCACGCGGGTCGAGGATGTCAATCGCCTGCTGAAACAGTTCGATGACATGACGACCATGATGAAGCGCGTGCAGAAGATGGGCCAGAAGGGCCTGCTGCGGCAGGGCCTGTCCGGGCTGCTGCCCGGCGGCATGAACTTCCCGGGCGGCGGCCGCCGCCCGTTCTGAACACGAACCGTGACCTGAAAGGACGCAACCCCGAATGAGCCTGAAGATCCGCCTGAGCCGCGCCGGCGCCAAGAAGCGCCCCTACTACCACATCGTGGTGGCCGACAGCCGCTCGCCGCGCGACGGCCGTTTCATCGAGAAGGTCGGCGCCTACAACCCGATGCTGCCGGCCGACCATGCCGACCGCGTGACGCTGAAGACCGAGAAGATCCAGGAATGGCTCGGCAAGGGCGCGCAGGTGACCGAGCGGGTCGAGCGCTTCCTCGCCAAGGCCGGCATCGTCGCCGCCGCGCCGCGCCCGACCCAGACCAAGCAGCACCTGCCGAAGAAGAAGGCGCAGGAGCGCGCCGCCGCCTCCGCCGCCTGAGCCGGAGCCGCGCGGAACCGCCATGTCCCCCGACCGCATCCTGCTGGGCCAGTTCGCACGCCCGCACGGCGTGCGGGGGCTCGTGCGCGTGCAGTCCTTCACCGCCGATCCTTCTGACATCGCCGCCTATGGTCCGGTGTCGGACGAGGCGGGCACGCGGACGTTCCGGCTGCGCGTCGTCCAGCCCGGCGAGATGCCGGTGGTGGCGGTCGAGGGGGTCGCGGATCGCGAGGCGGCGGCGAAGCTCACCGGCACGCGGCTCTATGTCGCGCGCGACCGTCTGCCCGCGCCGGCGGAGGACGAGTTCTACCACGCCGACCTGATCGGGCTCGCGGTGGAGGATGCGTCCGGACGGCGCCTCGGCACGATCGCGGCCGTCAACGATCACGGCGCCGGCGCGTTCCTGGAGATCGAGACGGGGGCGCAACCCCTGCTGCTGCCCTTCACCCGCGCGGCCGTGCCGGTGGTCGATCTCGCTGGCCGCCGGGTGGTGATCGCCCCGCCGGCGGAGGTGGTCGTGCCGCCGTCCGCGGCTCAGCCGGAAGGAGCGGCGGCATGAGCTTCCGCGCCCTCGTGCTCACCCTGTTCCCGGAGATGTTCCCGGGCCCGCTCGGCCATTCGCTGGCGGGGCGGGCGCTCGCGCGCGGCGACTGGTCGCTTGATGCGATCGACATCCGCGGCTTCGCGACCGACCGGCATCGCAGCGTCGATGATACGCCGTTCGGCGGCGGCCCCGGCATGGTGATGCGCCCGGATGTCGTGGACGCGGCGGTCGCCGAGGCGCTCGCGCGCGGTCCCGACCTGCCGCTGATCGTGTTCACCCCGCGCGGGCGGCTGCTCACCCAGCGCCGCGTGCGCGCCCTCGCCGAGGGGCCGGGCGCGATCCTGCTCTGCGGCCGGTACGAGGGCATCGACGAGCGCGTGATCGCGCATCGCCGCATGGAGGAGCTCTCGATCGGCGACTACGTGCTGTCGGGCGGCGAGCCCGCGGCGATGGTGCTGCTCGATGCCTGCGTGCGGCTGCTGCCCGGCGTGATGGGCGCGGCGGCGAGCGGCGTCGAGGAGAGCTTCGCGTCCGGATTGCTGGAGTATCCCCACTATACCCGCCCCGCCGTGTGGCAGGGCATGGCGGTGCCGGAGGTGCTGGCGGGCGGCAACCACGCCGCGATCGCCGCCTGGCGCCGCGAACAGGCCGAGCGCGTCACGCGCGACCGCCGCCCCGATCTCTGGAGTGCCTACCGCGCGCTGGCCGAGGCCGCGCCCACCGCCTGACATGCAAGCCATGACGCCGTGCCGGGTTGGCGCGGCCGCCAAAGAGTGAGAAGGAGCCTGACCATGAACATCGTCCAGCAGATCGAGGCGGAGCAGGTCGCCAAGCGCACCGCCGAACGCACCGTGCCGGAGTTCGGCCCCGGCGACACGCTGCGCGTCTCGGTGCGCGTGGTCGAGGGCGAGCGCACGCGCTTGCAGGCGTTCGAGGGCGTGTGCATCGCGCGCAAGAACGCCGGGATCAATTCCAGCTTCACCGTGCGCAAGATCAGCTACGGCGAGGGCGTGGAGCGCATCTTTCCGCTGCACTCGCCCAATGTCGCCGAGATCAAGGTGATGCGCCGGGGCGACGTGCGGCGCGCCAAGCTCTATTACCTGCGCGGGCGGACCGGCAAGGCGGCGCGCATCGCCGAGAAGATGGGGCTCGCCGCGGGCGCCCAGGCCGAGAGCGCCGAGGCGGCCGAGCCGCAGGGGAACGGGGCCGAGCAGGCCTGAGACGGAGGAGACGGTCGAGATGGGTGAGGGGACGGCACCGCGCACGCTGTTCGACAAGATCTGGGACAGCCACGTCGTCGAGCGTCTGCCGGACGGCACCTGCATCCTCTACATCGACCGTCATCTCGTGCACGAGGTGACCTCCCCGCAGGCCTTCGAGGGACTGCGCATGGCCGGCCGTTCCGTGCGCCGGCCTGACGCCACCTTCGCGGTCGCCGATCACAACGTGCCGACCTCCGACCGCTCCAAGGGCATCGACGAGCCCGAGAGCCGCATCCAGGTCGAGACGCTGGAGAGGAACGTCGCCGAGTTCGGCGTGCCCTATTTCCCGCTGATGGATGCGCGCCAGGGCATCGTGCACATCGTCGGGCCCGAGCAGGGGATCAGCCAGCCGGGCCTGACGATCGTCTGCGGGGACAGCCACACCTCGACGCATGGCGCGCTCGGCGCGCTGGCCTTCGGCATCGGCACCTCCGAGGTCGAGCACGTGCTGGCCACGCAGACGCTCTTGCAGAAGCCGGCCAAGAACATGCTGATCGACGTGCAGGGCAAGCTGCCCTTCGGCTGCACCGCGAAGGACATCATCCTCGCGATCATCGGCCGGATCGGCACCGCCGGCGGCACCGGCCACGTGATCGAGTATGCGGGCGAGGCGATCCGCGACCTCGACATGGCCGGGCGCATGACGGTCTGCAACATGTCGATCGAGGCAGGCGCGCGCGCGGGGCTCGTCGCGCCCGACGAGAAGACCTTCGCCTATCTCAAGGGCCGCCCCTACGCGCCCAAGGGCGAGGCGTGGGAGCGCGCGGTCGCCTATTGGAGCACGCTGCCGTCGGACCCGGGCGCGCGCTACGACACCACGGTCACGCTGAAGGCCGACGAGATCGTGCCGCTGGTGACCTGGGGCACGTCGCCCGAGGACGTGGTGCCGATCACCGGCGCCGTGCCCGATCCCGAAGCCGAAACGAACGAGGCGCGTCGCGCCGCCAAGCGGCGGATGCTGGACTACATGGCGCTCACCCCCGGCACCAGGATGCAGGATGTCGCGGTCGATGTCGTGTTCATCGGCTCCTGCACCAACGGCCGGATCGAGGACCTGCGCGCCGCCGCGGCCGTGGCCAGGGGCCGCAAGGTGGCCGACGGGGTGCGCGCGATGGTGGTGCCCGGCTCGGGCCTGGTGAAGCGGCAGGCGGAGGAGGAGGGGCTCGACCGCATCTTCCGCGAGGCCGGGTTCGAGTGGCGCGAGGCCGGCTGCTCGATGTGCCTCGGCATGAATCCCGACCAGCTCAAGCCGGGGCAGCGCTCGGCCTCCACCTCCAACCGCAACTTCGAGGGCCGCCAGGGCCCCGGCGGGCGGACGCATCTGATGAGCCCCGCCATGGCCGCCGCCGCGGCGGTGACCGGCCGGCTCACCGATGTCCGCCAGCTGGTGAACTGAGGGAAGGACCGGACCATGCAGCCCTTCACCACGCTCACCGGCATTGCCGCGCCCCTGCCGATCCCGAACATCGACACCGACAAGATCATCCCCGCGCGCTTCCTCAAGACCATCAAGCGCTCGGGGCTCGGCAAGAACCTGTTCGACGCGATGCGCTACCGCGCGGACGGGTCGGAGAACCCGGACTTCATCCTGAACCAGGAGCCCTACCGCAAGGCGGAGATCCTGGTCGCCGGGCCGAATTTCGGCTGCGGAAGCTCGCGCGAGCACGCGCCCTGGGCGCTGCTCGATTTCGGCATCCGCTGCGTGATCGCGCCCGACTTCGCCGACATCTTCCACAACAACTGCTTCAAGAACGGCATCCTGCCGATCAAGCTGCCGCAGGAGATCTGCGATGCGCTGATGGAGGATGCGAGGCTCGGCGCGAATGCGCGGCTGACGGTCGATCTCGAGCGCCAGGTGGTGGTGCGGCCGAACGGCGAGGAGATCCACTTCGAGATCGATCCGTTCCGCAAGCACTGCCTGCTGAACGGGCTCGACGATATCGGCCAGACCATGGCGTACGCGCCGAAGATCGACGCCTACGAGGCGAAGCGCCGGGCCGCCGAGCCCTGGGCCTTCGCGTGACGACCGCGCCGGGCGGCGGGGGCGGCCCGGCGTCGACACCGTGAGAGGGGGAGGCTGAGATGGCATCGAACAAGAAACTGCTCGTTCTGCCGGGCGACGGGATCGGGCCCGAGGTGATGCGCGAGGTGCGCCGCATCATCGACTGGTTCGACCGCCGGCGCGCGGTGCGCTTCGAGCTCGACGAGGCGCTGGTGGGCGGGGCGGCGATCGACGCGCTCGGCACGCCGATCGCGCCCGAGACCGTGGCCAAGGCCAAGGCCGCCGATGCGGTGCTGTTCGGCTCGGTCGGCGGGCCGAAATGGGACAAGCTCGGCTTCGACATGCGCCCGGAGATCGCCATCCTGACGCTGCGCAAGGAGCTTGGCCTGTTCGCCAATCTGCGCCCTGCCCAGGTGCTCGACCCGCTGGCCGATGCCTCGACGCTGAAGCCCGAGGTCGTGCGCGGCCTCGACCTCATGATCGTGCGCGAGAGCACCGGCGGCATCTATTTCGGCGAGCCGCGCGGCATCGATACGCTGCCCGACGGCACGAAGCGCGGCTACAACACCGAGGTCTATACCACGGCCGAGATCGAGCGCGTCGCGCGCGTCGCCTTCGAGTTCGCGCGCAAGCGGCAGAACCGCGTCTGCTCGGTCGAGAAGGCGAACGTGATGGAGTCCGGCCTGCTCTGGCGCCAGACCGTCACCGACCTGCACGCGCGCGCGTTCGCCGATGTCGATCTCTCGCACATGTACGCCGACAACTGCGCGATGCAGCTCGTGCGCAACCCGCGCCAGTTCGACGTGATCGTCACCACCAATCTGTTCGGCGACCTGCTCTCCGATCTCGCCTCGATGCTGACCGGCTCGCTCGGCATGCTGCCCTCGGCGACGATCGGCGCGGTGGGGCCGGACGGCAAGCGGCATGCGCTCTACGAGCCGATCCACGGCTCCGCTCCCGACATCGCCGGCAAGGGCATCGCCAATCCGATGGCGCAGATCCTCTCCTTCGCCATGCTGCTGCGCTACAGCTTCGGCATGGAGGACGAGGCGAAGCTGGTCGAGCGCGCCTGCACCAATGTGCTGGGCTCGGGTCTGCGCACGGCCGACATCATGCAGCCCGGTCTCGCGCGCGTCTCGACCCAGGTGATGGGCGACGCGGTCGTGCGCGAACTCGACAAGATCGGCGGCTGATCAGCCCTTGCCCCTTCGGGGGGCATCCGCTATCACGCCGCCCTCTGGCAAGCGCCCGTAGCTCAACTGGACAGAGCACCAGACTACGGATCTGGGGGTTGGGAGTTCGAATCTTCCCGGGCGCGCCAGTTTCTGTTCGCGGCCAGCCGTCCGGCCGGCCTGACGGGCTCCAGGGCACGGCGGCTGCCGAGGTCCGGCTCCCGAGCCTGCCGCACCCTGCCGCATAGAGAACGCACCGGCAGATTCGATCACCGTCTCGCGTCCGCCGGCTCCGGCGGGTGCGTCATCGTCACCTTCCGTCCGGCCGCCCAGAGCGGATTTCCCGTGGATGTGACCGTCCGCAGTCGGTGATGGAGCTGCGGCATGCGCGTGCGCCTGAGGCGTCGGGTGCGCTGCCGGTGATGTTGCGGAGGTCGTCGGCGGCGGGATGGGCGGCGGCGCGGAGCGGTTCCTCTGCGGGAACGCGCGGGGAGCGACCGTGCGTGTCGTGCGCCGCCCGCGAGGGGCCCGGGCCGCTGCCGATCAGACGAAGGGGCCTGGCCGGGTGACGATGCGGGTCTGCAACGAGGCTACAGCGCGCCGCCCTTGCGCCCCGCCATCGCGCCGAGCCTGAGCCGCAGCGCGTTCAGCTTGATGAAGCCCTTCGCGTCCACCTGGTCATAGGCGCCCTGGTCGTCCTCGAAGGTGACGTATTTCATCGAGTAGAGGCTGTGCGGGCTCTCGCGGCCCGAGACCATCACGTTGCCCTTGTAGAGCTTCAGCTTCACCCGGCCCGTGACGTGCGCCTGGCTCGCGTCGATCGCGGCCTGGAGCATCCGCCGCTCGGGCGCGAACCAGAACCCGTAATAGATCAGCTCGGCATAGCGCGGCATGAGCTGGTCCTTGAGATGCGCGACCTCGCGATCGAGCGTGATGCTCTCGATCGCGCGGTGCGCGGCGAGCAGGATCGTTCCGCCCGGGGTCTCGTAGACGCCGCGCGACTTCATGCCGACGAAACGGTTCTCCACCAGATCGAGCCGGCCGATGCCGTTCTCCTTGCCAAGGGCGTTCAGCCGCGTCAGCAGCATGGCCGGCGAGAGCTTCTCGCCGTTCAGCGCCACGGCGTCGCCCTGCTCGAAGTCGATCGCGATCTCGGTCACGCGGTCGGGGGCGGCCATCGGACTGATCGTGCGCTGATAGACGATCTCGTCCGCCTCCACCCCCGGCTCCTCGAGGATCTTCCCCTCGGAGGAGGAGTGCAGCAGGTTCGCGTCCACGCTGAACGGCGCCTCGCCGCGCTTGTCCTTGGCGATCGGGATCTGGTGCTTCTCGGCGAAGTCGAGCAGCGCCGTGCGCGAGGTGAGCTCCCACTCGCGCCAGGGCGCGATCACGGTGACGTCGGGCTTGAGCGCATAATACGAGAGCTCGAAGCGCACCTGGTCGTTGCCCTTGCCGGTCGCGCCGTGCGCCACCGCATCCGCGCCGGTCATCTCGGCGATCTCGATCTGGCGCTTGGCGATCAGCGGCCGCGCGATCGAGGTGCCGAGCAGGTACTGGCCCTCGTAGAGCGCATTGGCGCGGAACATGGGGAAGACGAAGTCGCGTACGAACTCCTCGCGGAGATCGTCGATGAAGATGTTCTCGTCCTTGATGCCGAGCAGGCGTGCCTTGTCGCGCGCAGGCCCCAGCTCCTCGCCCTGGCCGAGATCGGCGGTGAAGGTGACGACCTCGCAGCCATAGGTCGTCTGCAGCCACTTCAGGATGACCGAGGTGTCGAGCCCGCCCGAATAGGCGAGCACGACCTTCTTGACGCTCTTCTGCATGGGAAACCTGTTGAAAGCCCGGAAAACGGTGCCGTACAATGGCAGCGACCCGCCCTGAGGACAAGGTGACCGCGCGTGCCGCACCGCTTTCTCGCAGCCCTGCTCTGGCTCTGGCCGGTGCTGGCCGCTGGTCAGCCGGCGCCGATCGCCGACCCCGCCGGTCCGCCCGGGGCCAACGCCGAGACGCGCGCCGTATGGGCCCGCTTCATCGGCTACAACACGCACCGGGCCTTCGCGCTGGGCCCGAACGGCGAGGGCGGCGCGGCCTGGGGCCACCGGGACGTGGAGCAGGCCAAGGCGACCGCCCTTGCCAACTGCGCCCGCCGCGCGGGCACCGCCTGCCGGCTCTATGCGGTCGATCTCGCGATCGTCGATCCGGCGCGCGCCTGGCAGCCAGCGATCGCGCCGCCGGCAAGCCTCGGCATCGGCGGCTTCAGCTGGGCGATCGTGCCGGATGCGCGCTACCTCTGGCACGGCACGGGGGCTGCCGGGGCGATCGTGTTCGGCCATGGGCGCGGCGCCAACAACGCCGACTACCGCGGCGCACAACCGCAGGTCTGGGTCCGGCACTTCAACCTCGTGGGCTACGACGTGTTCCGCTTCGACCGCCATCCCAACAGCGACGAGGCCGAGGTCGCGGCCGGCTGGCTGCGCGACGGGCTCGCCCGGCTGCGCGCGCAGGGCTACCGGCGGATCGTCGTCGCCGGCCAGTCGCGGGGCGGCTGGAACGCCTTGCAGATGCTCGACACGCCCGGGCTCGCCGACGTGGTGATCGCGGTCGCGGCGGCCGCGCACGGCCAGGGCGGCAGCATGAACCTGAACGCGCAGGTCGATCAGTTGCGCACCCTGGTCGGGCGGGCGAATGCGCCGGCGGCACGCGTCGCCTTCGTGCAGTTCGCGCTCGACCCCTTCGTCGCGGACGCGGACGGGCGCGCCGCCCTGATGCGCGACCGGCTGGCGCCGCGCGTCGGCGCGCTGCTGCTGATCGACCGGCCGGAGGGGTTCTCGGGCCATGGCGCCGGCCAGCAATGGCAGTTCGCCGACCGCTTCGGCGCCTGCCTGGTCGCCTTCGCGACCGCTGCCGACCCGCCGCGCGCGTGTTGATACCCGGCTGCCGAAGACTTCACCTTGGGCAGCCGGGTATCGCGCGTGGGGCTGGTGGGGCGGCCACGCGCGAACGAAACCCGTCCGGCCCGCCGAGGGTGAACCCTCGGCAGGCCGGCAAGGGTCAGCCGGACGCCGCTCCGGCCTCGCCGTAGGTTTCGGGCTCGAGCCGCGCCCAGAGCGCGCCCTTGATGCCGGCGACGAAGGCGCGGTGCGCGGCGCGTTCCGCCTCGCTGGCCACGATCGGGCGCGGCGTGCGGGCGAGCGGGGCCGCGGTGGCAGCGGCCGCGCGGCGCGCGACGCGGGCGGCGGGGCCGAGGATCAGGCCGGGCTGACGGCCGCCCAGCAGTTCGAGATAGACCTCCGCGAGCAGCTGGCAGTCGAGCAGCGCGTTGTGGCTGGTGCGCATCGAGTTGTCGATGCCGAAGCGACGGCAGAGGGCGTCGAGATTGGCCGGCAGGCCGGGGTGGCGCTTGCGCGCGAGCGCGACCGTGTCGATCGCGCGCGCGGGGTCGAGCGGCGGCAGGTCGAGCCGGGCGAGCTCGGCATTGATGAAGCCGAGATCGAACGGCGCGTTGTGCGCGACGATCGGATCCTCGCCGAGAAAGGAGAGCAGTTCCTCGACGATCTCGCCGAACGCGGGCTTGCCGAGCAGGCTCGCGCGCGTGATGCCGTGGATGCGCTCCGCCTCCGGGTCGATGTCGCGGCCGGGATCGACCAGACGATGCAGCACGCGGCCCGTGGGCACGTGGTTCTTCAGCTCGAGGCAGCAGATCTCGATGATGCGGTGCCCGAGGCTCGTCTCCAGCCCGGTCGTTTCGGTGTCGAGCAGCACCTCGCGGTCGCTCATCGTGGCGTCTCCCTCAGCCGCGCGACCAGGCGGCGGATCGCGCGCTGGGCGTGGTGGCGCGACAGCCCGGTGCGGATCACGGTGTGCGCGCGCCGGCGCTTCTCGGCATCGGGCATCTGGCGCGCGCGGATGGCGGCGAGGCGCGCCTCGGTCATGCCGGGCCGCGACAGCACGCGCGTGCGTTGCGTCGCGGCCGGTGCGCTGACGACGACGACGTGGTCCACCCGGCGATCGCCGCCGGTCTCGAACAGCAGCGGGATGTCGAGCACGGCGATCGGGCGATGGGCGCGGCGGCAGCGGGCGAGAAAGCGGCGTTCCTGCTTGCGGACCAAGGGGTGGATGGCGGCTTCGAGCCGCGCGAGGAACGCGGGGTCGGAGAGCGCGCGCCGGCGCAGCGCCTCGCGCGAGACCGCGCCGTCGATGACCGCCTCGGGCGCGAGCGCGGCGATCGCCCGCACGCCCTCGCCCCCTCGCGCGTAGAGGCGGTGCACGGCGGCGTCGGCGTCGTGCACGGGAATGCCGAGCCGGCGGAACGCCCGCGCGGCGGTGGATTTGCCCATGCCGATGCCGCCCGTGAGCCCGATCACGATCATGCCGCCTCGGCGGTCTCCGGCACGTCTCCGGCGACGAAGCGGGCGAGCTCGTCATCCACCTCGGGATCGACGCCGAACCAGGCGCGGAAGCCCGGGCGTGCCTGGTGCAGCAGCATGGGCAGGCCGCCGACGGTGCTGAGCCCGCGCGCGGCGGCGGCGGCGAGCAGGCCGGTGATGCGCGGCACGTAGACGATGTCGGCGACGACCGCGTCATCGGGCAGGCGTTCGAGCGGCAGGTCGGGCGAGGGCGTGCCCTTCATGCCGAGCGAGGTGGTGTTGATCAGCAGGCGCGTGGCGGGGAGCAGCGCCGGCGCCTCGTCCCAGCCGGCGGCCTGCACAGGTCCGCCGAGCGCGGCGCGGAGCGCCTCGGCGCGCTCGCGCGTGCGGTTGACGAAGGTGAGGCGCGGGCAGCCGGCATCGAGCAGGGCGGCGGCGATGGCGCGGGCCGAGCCGCCGGCGCCGAGCACGGTGACGGGCGTTGCGGCGATGTCGATCGTCGGCGCGGCCTGGCGCAGCCCCGCGAGGAAGCCCCAGCCATCGGTGTTCGAGCCGGTGATCGCGCCATCGGCACGAAACACCAGCGTATTGACCGCGCCGGCGCGATGCGCGGTCGCGTCGACCGTGTCGCAGACGGCGAAGGCCGCTTCCTTGTGCGGGAGGGTGACGTTGGCGCCCTGGAAGCCGAGGTCGCGCAGGGCGCGCACGGCCGCGGCGAAGCGCTCGGGCCGCACGGGCAGCGGCAGGTAGGCGCCGTCGATGCGGTGGCGTTCGAGCCAGAACCCGTGCAGGCGCGGCGAGCGCGAGTGCGCGACCGGCCAGCCCAGCACGCCGGCCAAGCGCGATGTCCCTGAGAGAATCATGCCCCGAGCATAGCCCAGCGGCCGGTCTTCGGTAGTGGAGGGGGGGGGCGGGGGGACGGCCGTCGTCCCCCCGCTCTTCCCGGGCATTCGCTGTCGGGCAGGGGGTTGCGGTGCCGGCCCGCCCGTGCCTAGGCTGATGCATCAGGCGTGTCGAAACGCTGCCACAACGGAGGGGACGGCGCGGTGAAAGTCGGCCAGGCGATCGCCGAGATCATGAAGCGCGAGGGGATCGAGATCCTCTGCGGCTATCCCGTCAATCACCTGATCGAGTTCGCCGCCGCGATCGACATCCGCCCGATCATGGTGCGCCAGGAGCGCATCGGCCTGCACATGGCGGACGCGATGTCGCGGCTCTCCTCGGGCCGCAAGCTCGGGGCGTTCTGCATGCAGCACGGCCCGGGGGCCGAGAACGCCTATGGCGGTGTGGCGCAGTGCTTCGGCGAGTCCGTGCCGGTGCTGGTGCTGCCGATGGGCTATCAGCGCCGTCTCGCGCAGCTCGAGCCGAACTTCAACTCGACCCAGGCGATGCGCTCGGTGACCAAGTCGGCCGAGGCGATCTGGCTGCCGGCCGAGACGCCGAACGTCCTGCGCCGCGCCTTCACGCGCCTGCGCAACGGCCGCGGCGGCCCCTGCCTGGTCGAGATCCCGGCCGACATCTTCAACGAGGAGGTGCCGGAGCCGCTCGACTACACGCCGGTGGTGTCCACCCGCTACGGCCCCGACCCGGCGGATGTCGAGCGCGCGGCGACGATGCTGGCGGAGGCGAAGCGGCCGGTGATCTACGCCGGCACGGGGGTGCACTGGGCGCGCGCCTGGCCGCAGCTGCGGGCGCTCGCCGAGCTGCTGGCGGCGCCGGTGACGACCAGCCTCGGCGGCAAGAGCGCCTTCCCCGAGACGCATCCGCTCTCGGCCGGCGCGGGCGGGGTCGCCACGCCGGCGACGATGCCGCATGTGCTGAAGTCCGCCGACGTGATCCTCGGCGTGGGATGCAGCTTCACGGAATCGAGTTTCGCGGTGCCGATGCCGAAGGGCAGGCGGATCATCCATGCGACACTCGATCCGAACCACCTGAACAAGGACGTGCCGATCGAGCTCGGCCTGATCGGCGATGCGGCGCTGACGCTGGAGGCGCTGATCGCGGCGCTGAAGGACAGGATCCGGGAGGCGCGCGACAGCGCGGCCATCGCCGCCGAACTCGCTTCGGTGCGCGCGCCGTGGCTGGAGAAGTGGTCGGCGAAGCTGAACAGCGACGCGGTGCCGCTCTCGCCCTACCGGGTCATCCGCGACCTGATGCGCACGGTCGATGTCGGCAACACCATCATCACGCACGACGCCGGCAGCCCGCGCGATCAGCTCTCGCCGTTCTGGGTCGCGACCGAGCCGCTCTCGTATCTCGGCTGGGGCAAGACGACGCAGCTCGGCTATGGCCTCGGGCTGGCCATGGGGGCGAAGCTCGCCCAGCCGGAGAAGCTCTGCATCAATGTCTGGGGCGATGCGGCGATCGGTTTCACGGGGATGGATTTCGAGACGGCGGTCCGCGAGCGAATCCCGATCCTGTCGATCCTGCTGAACAACTTCTCGATGGCGATCGAGCTCAAGATCATGCAGGTCTCGACCGAGAAGTACCGTTCCACCGATATTTCCGGGGACTATGCGGCCATGGCGCGGGCCTTCGGCGGCTACGGCGAGCGGGTCGAGCGGCCGGAGGACATCGTGCCGGCGATCCGGCGCGGGATCGAGCAGACCCGGAGCGGGACGCCGGCGCTCCTGGAGTTCATCACGGCGAAGGAGACGGAAGTCTCGCGTCCGGGCTAGCAAACATGCATGATGCGGCTGTCGCACACTGAAGGCCGAAGGCCACGCGGCGCGTCAAGGGAGGACGGATGGCGGCGGTCGATATCCGGAATGTGAGGAAGTCCTTCGGGTCGACCGAGGTGCTGCACGGCGTGTCGGTCGATATCGCCGACGGCGAGTTCGTCGTGCTGGTCGGCCCCTCGGGCTGCGGCAAGTCCACCCTGCTGCGCATGCTGGCGGGTCTGGAGAACATCACCTCGGGCGAGATCGTGATCGGGGGGCGGGTGGTGAACAACGTCCCGCCCAAGGACCGGGACATCGCCATGGTGTTCCAGAACTACGCACTCTACCCGCACATGACCGTTTTCGACAACATGGCGTTCTCTCTGAAGCTCGCCGGTGCGCCGAAGGCGGTGATGCAGGAGGAGGTGGGGCGCGCGGCCCGCATCCTCGGCCTCGAACAGCTGCTGCACCGCTACCCGCGGCAGCTCTCGGGCGGGCAGCGCCAGCGCGTGGCGATGGGCCGGGCGATCGTGCGCAACCCGCAGGTGTTCCTGTTCGACGAGCCGCTCTCCAACCTCGACGCCAAGCTGCGCGTGGCGATGCGCGCCGAGATCAAGGAGCTGCACCAGCGCCTGACCGTCACCACCGTCTACGTGACGCACGACCAGATCGAGGCCATGACGATGGCCGACAAGATCGTGGTGATGAACCACGGCAATGTCGAACAGGCGGGCCGGCCGCTCGAACTCTACGACCGCCCGGCGAACCTGTTCGTCGCCGGCTTCATCGGCAGCCCGGCGATGAACATGATCGAGGGGCGGATCGAGGAGGGCGCCTTCCATGCCGCCGACGGCACGCGCTGGCCCCTGCCGAGCAACGGTGCGGCGCGGCATCGCGGCGAGGCGATCTACGGCATCCGGCCCGAGCATCTCCGGCTCGACCCGAACGGCATCCGCGCGACGGTGCAGGTGGTCGAGCCGACCGGGTCGGAAACCCAGGTGATCCTGCGCGCCGGCAATGCGCACATGATCGGTGCGTTCCGCGAACGCATCGCCGCGCGGCCCGGCGAGGTGCTGCCGGTCTCGCCCGACCCCGCGCTGATTCACCTGTTCGACCGGCAATCCGGCCGGCGAATCGACTGAAGAGCCGAGCGAACGGCCTCAGACAACACTGCGAAGAGGGAGAATGTCCGATGGCCTATCTGATTACCCGACGTGACGGCTTGAAGCTCACGGCCGCGTCTGCGGCGACCCTCGCCCTCGTCGAGGAGGCGCGCGCCCAGCAGATCCCGACCCAGCCCGCCGAGCCGCCGCGCCTGCCGATCGAGAGCGGGGCGTCGTTGCGCGTGATCCGCCCGGCGCGCTTCGTCGAGCCGGACGAGACGTTCTTCCGCGCCAACGCCGAGAAGTTCAGCCGGCAGTTCAATGTGCCCGTGCGCGTGGACTTCGTCGGCTGGGAGGACATCCGGCCGCAGACGGCGGTGCTCGCGAACACCGGCACCGGCCCGGATGTGGTGATCGGCTGGTCGGACGATCCGCACATCTACGCCGACCGGCTGCTCGACATGTCGGATGTCGCCGAGTATCTCGGCAAGAAATACGGCGGCTGGCAGTTCCTCGCCGAGAAGTACGGCAAGCGGCACGGCACCAACAACTGGATCGGCATCCCGCTCGGCGGCTCGACCGGCCCGATCGTGTACCGGATCTCGGCGGTCAAGGAGGCGGGGTTCGACAAGATCCCGGACAGTCACGAGGACTTCCTCAGGCTGTGCCAGCGGCTGAAGGAGATCGGCAAGCCCGCCGGATTCGCGCTCGGCAACGCGGTGGGAGACGGCAACGGGACGGCGAACTGGCTCACCTGGTCGCACAACTCCTTCCTGACCGACGAGCAGGGGCGGGTCGCGATCAACCAGCCGGCGACGATCCAGGCGCTCGAATACCTCCAGAAGCTCTACCCGACCTTCGTCCCCGGCACGCTCTCCTGGCTCGACCCGACCAACAACCGCGCCTACGCGGCGCAGGAGTGCTGGCTGACGCCGAACGGCGTGTCGCTCTACTTCGCGCTGAAGAACGATCCGAACACGCGCCACATCGCCGAGGACAGCGACCACGCCAACATGCCGCGCGGCCTGGCCCCCGATGCGCCGCAGACGGCGACCATCATCAATGCGATGGTGTTCCGCAGCGCGCGGTTCCCGAACGCGGCCAAGGCCTTCATCCAGTTCATGATGGAAGCAGAACAGTACAACCCGTGGCTGACCGCCTGCCTCGGCTACTGGTCGCACCCGCTGAAGGCGTACGACAACAGCGCGGTGTGGGACAGCGACCCGAAGATCGCGGTGTACCGGCGCGGCCTCGATTACCGCTACTGGTCCGGCTACAAGGGGCCGATCACGGCAGCCACCGGCACGGCGGCGTCCGAGTACGTGCTGGTGCAGATGTACGCCTCGGTCGCCGGCGGCCAGGCCACGCCGCAGCAGGCCGTCGCGGAAGCCGAGCGCCGCGCGCGGCGCATCTTCCGCTGAGTCCCCGGCGGTGCCGCCGGCCGCGAACCGGCCGGCGGCACCGCTGACGCCGCGAGGGCACCATGGACGCCACGACATCGGCGATCGTCTGGACGAAGCAGCGGCCCCAGCCCTCGTGGCTGGTGCGGCTCTTCGACTGGAAGCCGTTCCTGATCTTCGCCTGCATGCTGCCGGCGATCGGACTGCTGATGGTGTTCCTCACCTATCCCCTCGGCCTGGGGATCTGGCTTGCCTTCACGGACGCCACGATCGGTCGTGATGGGAAGTGGATCGGGCTCGAGAACTTCATCTGGCTCGCCGAGGATCCGATCTTCTGGTCCTCGGTGTTCTACAGCGTGTTCTACACGGCGGTGGCGACGGTCGGGAAATTTGGCCTCGGGCTCTGGCTCGCGCTGCTGCTGAACAACCACATCCCGTTCAAGAGCCTGCTGCGCGCGATCGTGCTGCTGCCCTGGATCGTGCCGACGGTGCTCTCGGCGATCGCGTTCTGGTGGATCTACGACGCGCAGTTCTCGGTGATCTCGTGGTTCGTGGTCGATGTGCTGGGCTTGCGCGACCGCTACTTCGACTTCCTGGGCTCCGCCTGGCCCGCGCGCTGGTCGCTGATCGCGGCGAACATCTGGCGCGGCATCCCGTTCGTGGCGATCACGCTGCTCGCCGGCTTGCAGACGATCTCGCCCTCGCTCTACGAGGCCGCCCTGCTCGACGGATCGACCGGCTGGCAGCGCTTCCGCTACATCACCTTCCCGCTCCTGCTGCCGATTCTCGCGATCGTCATGACCTTCTCGATCATCTTCACCTTCACCGACTTCCAGCTGGTCTACGCGATCACCCGCGGCGGGCCGGTGAACTCGACGCATCTGATGGCGACACTCGCGTTCCAGCGCGGCATCCCCGGTGGGCAGCTCGCCGAGGGTGCGGCGATCGCGGTGGCGATGATCCCGTTCCTCGTGTTCGCGACCCTGTTCAGCTATTTCGCGCTCGCGCGGCGCAAGTGGCAGCAGGGCGAGAGCAACGACTGAGCCGGGCGGAGGAGACGAACGATGAGCGACGCCGCCGCAGCCGCCGCCCCGGCCCGCAAGGAATCCGCGACCGTCACGCCGGAGCTGATGTCGTGGGACACGCGCACGCGACGCGTGGTGACGATCTACGTCCCGCTCGCCTGCTTCGTGTTCATCCTGCTGTTCCCGTTCTATTGGATGACCATCACGGCGTTCAAGCCGAACCACGAGCTCTACAATCTGCGCGACTACAATCCGCTCTGGATCAGCTCGCCGACGCTCGACCACATCAACCATCTGCTGTTCAACACCGCCTATCCGTCGTGGCTGATGACGACGATGGGGATCGCGATCGGCTCGACCTTCCTGTCGCTGTTCGCGGCCACGCTCGCCGCCTATGCGATCCAGCGCCTGCGCTTCAAGGGCAGCCAGTATGTGGGCCTCGCGATCTATCTCGCCTATCTGGTGCCGCCCTCGATCCTGTTCATTCCGCTGGCGCTGATGGTGTTCAAGCTCGGGCTGTTCGACAGCCCGTTCGCGCTGATCCTCACCTACCCGACCTTCCTGATCCCGTTCTGCACCTGGCTGCTGATCGGCTACTTCAAGTCGATCCCCTACGAACTCGAGGAGTGCGCGCTGATCGATGGCGCGACACGGCTGCAGATCCTGACCAAGATCACGCTGCCGCTCGCCACCCCGGGGCTGATCAGCGCGGGCATCTTCTCCTTCACGCTCTCCTGGAACGAGTTCATCTACGCGCTCGCCTTCATCAGCTCGTCGGAGAAGAAGACCGTTCCCGTGGCGATCCTGACCGAGCTCGTCACCGGCGACGTCTACCAGTGGGGCGCGCTGATGGCGGGCTCCCTGCTCGGCTCGCTGCCGGTCGCGATCTTCTACTCCTTCTTCGTCGACTACTACGTCTCCTCGCTCACGGGGGCGGTGAAGGAATAGCCGGATGCGCATCGACCGTGTCGAGACGCTGCGCGCGGACGCGGCGTGGCGCAGCTTCTCGTTCCTGAAGATCACCACCGCCTGCGGCATCACCGGCTGGAGCGAGTACAACGAGGACTTCGGCAGCCGCGGCCTCTCGCCGGTGATCGAGGCGCTCGCGCCGCTGATCATCGGCATGGACCCCCGCGCCTCCGAGGCGATCGTCGCGAAGCTGCACGTCGCCACGCGCCAGGCGAGGGGCGGCATCAACCAGCAGGCGATCGCGGCGATCGAGAACGCGCTGCTCGACATTCGCGGCAAGGAGGCCGGCAAGCCGGTCCACGCGCTGTTCGGCGGACCGATCCGCGAGCGCATCCCGGTCTACTGGTCGCATTTCGGCACCTACCGTGTGGCGCAGCGCGGCAAGGGCTTCCTGCCGGACCTGCGCAGCTACGACGATCTCGCAGCACACGCCGCCGAGGTGAAGGCGCAAGGGTTCCGCTGCCTGAAGACCAACCTGTTCCGTTACCGCGACGGTGCCCTCCGGTACTTCAACCAGGGCTTCGGCCGCACACCCGGCTGGCCGGAGCTGAACTGGGACGAGGCGCTGCTCGCCGATCTCCGCCGCCAGTTGGGCGCCATCCGCGACGCGGTCGGCCCGGAGTTCGGCGTCATGCTCGACGTGAATTTCCACTTCAAGACCGAGGGGTTCCTGCGCATCGCCGAGACGGCGGCGGAGTTCGACCTGCGCTGGCTTGAGATCGACACGCATGATCCGGCCGCACTCGCGCTGATCCGCGGCCGCGCGCCCTGTCCGATCGCGAGCTGCGAGACCCTGCACGGGCGGCGCGATTTCCGCCCCTATCTCGAAACCTACGGCATGGACGTCGCGATCATCGACGTGCCGTGGAACGGGCTCGCCGAGAGCCTGAAGATCGCGGCGATGGCCGACGCCTACGAGGTGAACTGCGCGCCGCACAACTTCTACGGCCATCTCTGCTCGTTCCACTCCGCGCACTTCTCGGCCGCCGTGCCGAACTTCCGCATCATGGAGATCGATCTCGACTCATGCCCCTGGCGCGACGAGTTCGTCACGGCTATTCCCGTGATCGAGAACGGCGAGCTCGTGCTGCCGACCGCGCCGGGCTGGGGCGCGGACATCAACGAGGCCGCCGTGCGCGCCCGCCCGCCCAGGACCTGACGTTCGTTCCACCCAGGAGACCGACCTTGGCCAAGTACACGATCCTCACCCCCGCCGGAGCCTCGTTCACCACCGCGGGCGGCGGTTACGACTACGAGATGGAGGCGCTCGAGGGCATGGACGCCGAGATCGTCGAATGCCCTGCCACCGAGGAGGGGTTCATCGCCGCCGCGCCGAAGGCGGACGCCGTGTATGCCAAGGGCATGAAGTTCACCAAGCCGATGATCGATGCGCTCTCCAAGTGCAAGGCGATCGTGCTCGGCACGGTGGGTGTCGATTACGTCGATGTCGCCGCCGCGACCGCCAAGGGCATCCCGGTGACCAACTGTCCCGACACCTTCATCGAGGAGGTGGCGGATCACGCCATGATGCTGCTGCTCGCCACGCACCGCCGCTGCATCGAGCAGGACCGCATGGTGCGCGAAGGGCGCTGGATGGAGGGACGGCCGCAGCTGCTCCAGGTGCCGCGTCTGATGGGGCTCACGCTCGGCTTCATCTCGTTCGGCCGGGTCGCGCGCATGGTGGCCAAGCGCGCCCGCCCCTTCGGCCTGCACATGCTCGCCTACGACCCGTTCGTGCAGGAACTCGTGATGTCGGACTACGGCGTGCAACCGGCGACGCTCTCGGAGGTGCTGCAGCAGTCCGACTTCGTCTCGATGCACGCGCCCGACACGGCGCTGACCCGCCGGATGCTCACCGACAAGCACTTCCGGCAGATGAAGAAGACGGCGATCTTCATCAACACCGGCCGCGGCCCGACCGTGGACGAGGCCGCGCTGATCCGCGCGCTGGAGAGCAAGACCATCGCCGGGGCGGGGCTCGACGTGTTCGAGATCGAGCCGCCCAAGCCCGACAACCCGCTGCTCAAGATGCCGCATGTGATCCTCTCGCCGCACAACGCCTCGGCCTCCGCGCGCTTCGATCCGGCGCGCAAGCGCCGGGTGGGCCAGGAACTGGCGCTGGTGCTGTCGGGGCGCTGGCCGATGTCCTGCGTGAACCCGACCGTGCTGCCGGGCAGCGGGCTTCGCCGCTGGCAGCCCTACGCGATGGACCGCGGCCCGAACAGCTGACGGCCGGGGAGCCGGCGTCGGGTCCTTCCGCGCCCTGGCGGCCCTTCCGGCAAGCGCGCCTCGTCACCATCTCATGGGGCGTAGAGGTTCGGCCTCGGGGATCGCCGAGCGATGCTGGACGCCGTGATTCCAGCGCTGGAGCGCGACGGGCTCGCGCTCGTCGTCATCGCCTCGACCGACCGGCGGGTGATCGACGCCAACGCCGTGCTCGCGCGCGTATCCGGTTTCGCCGAGGCCATGCTGCGCGAACGCGGACTGGCGCTGCTCGCCTGTCCGGACAGCGATCCCGCGACGCTGGCGCGGCTCGACGCCGCCATCGCCGCCGGCTCGGAACTCCGCGACGAGATCTGCTGGGCACGTGCCGACGGCACGCGGTTCTGGTTCGGCTTCACGGTGATCCCGCTCGGCGCGATCGCCGGCGGCGGCCCGGCCGTGCTGTTCATGGGGCGCGACATCACCGAACGCCGCCGGCGCGACCGCGAGGACGCGACCATCCAGGCGGTGCTGACCGAGGTGTTCCGCAACCTCGACGTCGCCGCGGCCGTGATCATGCCGAATGACTGCATCCTGGTCGCCAACCCCGCCTACGCGGCGCTCACCGGCTATGCGATGGGCGAGCTCCCGGGCCTGTCGGTCGATCGGCTGACCGCGCCGGCGAGCCTGGAGGAGGCGCGTTCGCGCCGCGCCGAGCAGCGCCGCACCGGCGGGCGCTACCGGATGCCCCTGCTGCTTCGCCGCAAGGACGGCTCGGTGATCCCGGTGCTGATCCACGCGGTCGCGGTCGAGCATGAGGGCACGCGGTTCCGCGTCGTCACGCTGCACGCCGAGCACGGGCATGACGCGGCATCGCCGGAGCGGCGCCTCGTCGTGGGCCAGGTCGCGCTGATCCGGCTCGACCCGCTGCGCGCGGCCTATGGCGAGCGCTGGGCCCAGGTCGAGAGCCGGCTGATGATGCTCGCCGAATCCGTGATCAAACGCCGCCTGGAGCCGGGCGACGTCTATGCGCGCACCGACTCCGGCGGCTTCGCGATCTGGTTCGCGCGCGGCACCGAGCTCGACAACGCCGACCGGATCGCGGCGATCACGCGCGAGATCCGCATCCGCCTGGTCGGCGAATACGGCGGCGAGCATGCGCCCGGCGTCACCGGCCATGCCGCGGCCGTGCCGGCCGACGGGATCGACGTCCCGCCGGATCGCGCGACCCTCGTTTCCACCCTCATGGAACGGCTGGCCGCCCGCCAGGCCGAACTGCGCGCGCAGGTGCTGGCGGAGCTGGAGCAGGCGCTGGCGGCGCCGCGCGTGGTGCCGGAGCGCCTGATCAGCGCCGGCGGGGGCGGGACGGCGCTCGTCTGGATGACGCTCGCGCCGGAGCTCCGCCGGCGCATCGAGGCGGCGCACGCGCTGGCCGGCGAGACGACCGCCGGGCTGCCCGACCACGACATCGTCCTGCTGGGTGCCGCGGCTGAGCAGGCCCTGTCCGCGCTGGCCGCCGGGGATCGCACGCCGGCCGCGCTGCCCGTGGCATACGAGACGTTCGCCGCGGCTGCGCGCCGGCGCGGCGTGTTGGCGGCCTGTCGCGGCCTGCCCGCGCCTGCACGCGAGATCCTGACGCCCGTGCTGGATGGCATCCCGTCCGGCACCAACCCGGTGCGGCTGATGGAGATCGGGCAGGAGCTTGCGCCGCTGTTCAGTTCGGTCGGGCTGATGGCGGAGGGTGCCGCGCTCCCCGACCTGCCGCCCGGGCTCGGCCCGTTCACGCTGATCGTGTTCGAGGGGGCGGCCTTGCGGGCGTTGCCCGAGGCGCGGCTCGGCCGACTGTTCGGCGAGGCGCGGATGCGCCGGCTGCGCGTGGCGGTGCGCCAGGCGGGGCCGCAGGCGCAGCGCCTGGCCCGGCTCGGCGCCCAGTTCCTCGGCGTCGCTGCCTGACCCGGCGGCCCGGACGCACTATCTTGAGGCCATGATCCGGAAGCTTACGCTCCCCTTCGCCGTCCTGCTGGCGGCCGCCTGCGCCGATGCGCCGGCGATGCGGGCGGCGCCCGTCCCGGCGAACGACCCGCCCCCTGCGGCGGTGATCGAGCTCGCCCAGGCCCAGCCCGTGCCGGCCACGCGGGCCGAACTCGCGGCCACCTTCGCCCCCGTGGTGCGCCTGGCCGCGCCGGCCGTGGTCAATGTCCTGACCCGACGCACGGTGCGCACCCAGCCGCCGATGCTGGCCGATCCGTTCTTCCGCCGCTTCTTCGGCCTCGACCCCGACGGCCCCTTCGCGCCGCAGGAGCGGGTGCAGACCAGCCTCGGCTCGGGCGTGATCGTCGATCCCTCCGGCGTGATCGTGACCAACAACCACGTGATCGGCGAGGCCGACGAGATCACCGTCGTGCTGGCCGATCGGCGCGAGTTCGCCGCGCGCATCCTCGGCCGCGATCCGCGCACCGACCTCGCCGTGCTGCGCATCGATCCGGGCCGGGAACGGCTGCCCGCGCTCGCCTTCCGCGACAGCGACGAGGTGGAGGTCGGCGACGTGGTGCTGGCGATCGGCAATCCCTTCGGTGTCGGCCAGACGGTGACGCAGGGCATCGTCTCGGCGCTCGCGCGCACCGGGGTCGGCATCACCGACTTCCGCTTCTTCATCCAGACCGACGCGGCGATCAATCCGGGCAATTCCGGCGGCGCGCTGGTCACCACCGACGGGCGGCTGATCGGCATCAACACCGCGATCTTCACGCGCGGCGGCGGGTCGATCGGCATCGGCTTCGCGATCCCGTCCAACATGGTGCGCGCGGTGGTCGCCGGGTTCACCGGCGCCGGCCTCGCCCGGCCCTGGCTCGGCGTGCGGGTCGACACCGTCACCGCCGAGATGGCGGGCGCGCTCGGGCTGTCCCGCCCGACCGGGGCGATCGTCGCCCAGGTGGCGCCGAACAGTCCGGCCGCGCGGGCGGGGCTGCGGCGCGGCGACGTGATCACCGCGCTCGACGGCCGGCCGGTCGAGGATGCCGAGGCCCTGCGCTACCGGATGGCGACCCAGCCGGCGCGCGGCGCGACCCGGCTGACGGTGCTGCGCGGCGGGCGCGAGATGGTGCTGTCGCTGCCGCTCGAGCCGCCGCCCGAGGACCCGCCGCGCCAGGCCACGACGGTGCGCGGCAACCACGCGCTCGCCGGCGCCGAGATCGGCAACCTTTCGCCCGCGCTCGCCGACGAGCTCGGCCTCGACCTGCTGGAGACGGGCGTCGCGGTGATCGACGTGCGCGAGGGCTCGCCCGCCGCGCGCGTCGGCCTCCGGCCCGGCGACATCATCTTGCGCATCGCCGGCCGCGACGTCCGCAGCGTGCGCGACGTGCTCGCGGTGATGGAGGCGCGCCGGCCGGGACCGTTCCGGATGGCGATCCGCCGCGAGGGCCGCGTGATGGAGGCCACGCTTGCCGGCTGAGGCCGACCTGTTCGGCCTCGACGCAGCCGCTCGACCGGTGCCTGACGATCCGGCGCGGCCGCTCGCGGACCGGCTTCGGCCGCAGACCCTGGAGGAGGTGGTCGGGCAGGACCATCTCACCGGCCCCGAGGGCGCGATCACGCGCATGCTGGCGCAGGGCAGCCTCTCCTCGATCGTGCTCTGGGGCCCGCCCGGCACCGGCAAGACCACGATCGCGCGGCTGCTCGCCGCGCGCGCGGGGCTCGCCTTCGTCGCCCTCTCGGCGGTGTTCTCCGGCGTCGCCGATCTCAAGCGCGCCTTCGAGGAGGCGCGCAAGCGCCGCGCGGCCGGGCAGCGCACGCTGCTGTTCGTCGACGAGATCCACCGCTTCAACCGCGCCCAGCAGGACGGGTTCCTGCCGGTGGTCGAGGACGGCACGGTGGTGCTGGTGGGTGCGACCACCGAGAACCCCTCCTTCGAGCTGAACGGCGCGCTCTTGTCGCGCTGCCGCGTGCTGGTGCTGAAGCGGCTGGACGAGCCAGCCTTGGAGGCGCTGCTCGCGCGCGCCGAGCGCCTTGCGGGTCGTTCCCTGCCCGTCACGGCCGAGGCGCGCGCGGTGCTCTGCGCCATGGCCGACGGCGACGGGCGCTACCTGCTCAACCTCGCCGAGCAATTGCTCGCGCTGCCGGCCGAGACCGAACCGCTCGGCCCGGACGGGCTCGCGCGCGTGCTGGAGCGCCGCGCCGCGCTCTACGACAAGGACCGCGAGGAGCACTACAACCTCATTTCGGCCCTGCACAAGTCGATGCGCGGCTCCGACCCCGACGCGGCGCTCTACTGGCTCGCGCGCATGATCGTCGGCGGCGAGGACCCGCGCTACATCGCCCGGCGCGTGCTGCGCTTCGCCTCCGAGGATGTCGGGCTCGCCGACCCGACCGCGATCCACGCCGCACTCGCGGCCTGGGAGACCTATGAACGGCTCGGCAGCCCGGAGGGCGAGCTCGCGATCGCGCAGGCCGTGCTGCATCTCGCGAGCGCGCCGAAGTCGAACGCGGCCTATGTCGCCTGGGGGGCCGCGCAGCGGTCCGCGCGCGAGACCGGCTCGCTGATGCCGCCCAAGCACATCCTCAACGCACCGACCCGGATGATGCAGGAGCTCGGCTACGCCCGCGGCTACGCCTACGACCACGACACCGAGGAGGGGTTCTCGGGCCAGGACTACTTCCCCGAGGAGATGGCGCGGCAGCGCTTCTACCGCCCGACCACGCGCGGCCGCGAGGCGGCGATCGCCGAGCGGCTGGCGGAGTGGGACCGGCTCAGGCAGAAGCGCCGCCCATGAGCGCCGTCGAGACCCGCACCGTCGCCGAGGACGAGGCCGAGATCCGGCTCGACCGCTGGTTCCGCCGCCACTTCCCTGGCCTCCCCCACGGCGCGCTCGCCAAGCTGCTGCGCACCGGGCAGGTGCGCGTCGATGGCAAGCGCGCCGAGACCGGCACGCGCCTCGTCCCTGGCCAGTCCGTGCGCGTTCCGCCGCTCGGCGACCTCGACGCGCCGCGGCCGAAGCGCGCGCTCGCGGTCGATCCGCACGATGCCAAGGAGCTCGAGCGCCTCGTGCTCTATCGCGACGCCAGCGTGATCGTGCTCGACAAGCCGTTCGGCCTGCCGGTGCAGGGGGGCCCTGGGATCGTGAAGAGCCTGGATGCCATGCTCGATGCGCTCCGCTTCGGCGCGGAGGAGCGGCCGCGGCTCGTGCACCGGCTCGACCGCGACACCACCGGCGTGCTGCTGCTCGCGCGCACGGCTGGCGCCGCAAGCCGGCTTGCGGCCGCGTTCCGCTCGCGCGACGCGGAGAAGACCTACTGGGCGGTCACGGTCGGCGTGCCGACGCCGCGCGAGGGCCGGATCGATGCGCCGCTCGCCAAGCGGCCGGGCCAGCGCGGCGAGCGCGTCGTGCTGGCGGGCCGCGACGAGGACGATGCCGCGCGCGCGATCACCGATTACCGCACGCTGGATGCGGCCGGGCGCCGTGCGGCCTGGCTGGAACTCGCGCCGCTCACGGGGCGGACGCACCAGCTCCGCGTGCACTGCGTCGGCATCGGCTGCCCGATCCTGGGGGATGCCAAATACGGCGGCCCGGGCGCGATGCTCGAAGGCTTCCCGGAGCAGCTCCATTTGCACGCGCGCGGGATCGCGATCCCGCACCCCGAGGGCGGGGTGCTGCGCGCCGAGGCCCCATTGCCGCCGCACATGCGCGCGACCTTCGCCGCGCTGGGCTTCGCGGCACCTCGGCCGATCAAACCCGCGCGTGCCGGCGCCCGGCGCGGGTGACGGCCGCGCTACTGTCGGGCCCGGACAGGAAGGAGGAAGTTCCATGCGCATCCTGCGCTACACGCTGATCGGGCTCGGCGTGGTGCTGCTGCTGGCGGTGGCGGCAGTGGCGATCTTCCTCGCCACCTTCGATCCCGAATCCTACAAGCCGCGCATCCAGGAGGCGGCGAAGCAGGCGACGGGGCGCGATCTTGTGCTGGCCGGACCGATCCGGCTGCGACCCTCGCTCCGGCCGACGCTCCAGGTGGAGCGCGTCGCCTTCGCCAACGCCTCCTGGGGCAGCCGGCCGGAGATGGCGAAGCTCGCCTCGATGGAAGTGGCGCTGTCGGTGCTGCCGTTGATCCGCGGCGAGATCGCGGTCGATCGGATCGTGCTGGTCGAACCCGACATCCTGCTCGAAACCGACGCCCAGGGCCGGGCCAACTGGGACCTGCGGCCCGCGCCGGGCGCGCCGCCGGAGCCGCCCCCCGCGTCCGGCCAGCCGCCGGCCGAGCGCCGCGCACCGCCGCAGGTCGCGGTCGGCGAACTGCGCATCGAGCGCGGCACGGTGGCGTTCCGCGACGGCCGCACCGGCGAGACGATCACGCTCGCGATCCCGCGCCTGGAGGCGGCGGTCCCGGCCGGGCAGCCGATGCGGCTCGATCTCGAGGCCGCGCTCGACGGCACGGCGTTCACGGTGGCCGGCACGGCCGGGCCGCTCGCCCGGCTGCTCGACCCGGCGGCGCGGACCCCGTTCCCGGTGGACCTGACGGTTGCGCTCGCGGGCGCCCGGGTCGGGCTCAAGGGAACGATCACCGAGCCGACGGCCGGAAAGGGCTATGACATGACGGTCGAGGCGACCGTGCCCGACCTCGCCCGGCTTGCCGCCCTGGTTCCCGGCGCGCCGCCGGTGCCCCCGCTGCGCGGCATAGAGGTCTCGGTCGCGGCGCGCGATTCCGGCGCACCGATCCCGGAGCTGCGCGCGATCCGCCTCGCGCTCGCCGAGAGCGACCTCTCCGCCCTGGTGCCCGGCGTGACCGTGCGGCGCATCGAGATCGCCGCGCCCGATGTCGACGCGCCGATCCGGCTCGCCGGCGAGGCGCTGGTGAACCAGACACCCGCCCGCGTCGAGGGCACGCTCGGCCCGCTCGCCGCACTGATGCCGGGCGCCGCCGCGCGCGCCTCCTGGCCGATCGACGTGACGCTCGCCGCGGCCGGCGCGCAGGCCGCGATCAAGGGGCAGGTGGTGAACCCGGCCTCGCCGGCGCCGACCGCGGATGTCGCGCTGGATGTGCGGGTGCCCGATCTCGCCGCGCTGTCGCGGCTCGCCGGCACGGCGCTGCCGCCGCTGAAGGAGATCGCCGTCTCCGGCCGCGTGCGGGGACCGGGCGACCGCGGGCAGGTCACGCTCGCCGACATGGCGCTGAAGGCCGCCGGGTCGGATCTCGGCGGCACGGTGACGGTCACGCCCGCGCCGCGGATGCGCGTCGAGGCGCGGCTGCAAGGCCAGCTCGTGGATGCCGACGCGCTGATGGCCGCCCTCGGCGGCGAGCCGGCACCGGCCGCGGCGCCGGCAGCCTCGACCGCCCCCGCCGCCCGCCCGGCGCAGGCCCGGCAACGGCTGATTCCGGACGATCCGCTGCCGCTCGATGCGCTGCGCGAGGCGGATGCCTCGGTGCGGCTCCAGCTCGCCACGCTGCGCCTCGGCGGGGCGGAGTACCGCGAGATCGCCGGCACGCTGGCGCTCGACCGCGGCAACCTGCGGCTCGATCCGCTGAACGCGACCGTGCCGGGCGGGGCGGTGACGCTGCGCCTGACGCTGGATGCCTCGCGGCCCGAGCCGCCGGTGCACATCCAGCTCTCCGCGCCGTCGATGGAACTGCGGCAACTGCTCGCGACCTATGGCGGCGGCTACCGGGTCGGCGGGCGGGTCGAGCTCGATGCCGATCTGCGCGGCACCGGCTCCACACCGCACCGGATCGCCTCGACGCTCGATGGCCATCTCGGCCTCGCCGGCGCCAATCTCGACATCGACAACCGGCTGATCGACCTGATCGCCGGCGAGCTCTGGCGCGCGCTCGTGCCGGGCGCGCCGCGCGACGGCGTGTCGAATGTGCGCTGCCTCGCCATCCGGTTCGACTCCGCGGCCGGTGTCGCGACCGCGCGCGCGTTCCTGTTCGACAGCAACCTCGCCAAGGTGGCCGGCTCGGGCACCATGAATCTCGGCCCCGAGACTCTGGCGCTGCGCATGCTGCCGACGCTGAAGATCGCGGGCGGCGGGATCGCCGTGCCGGTGAACGTGCGCGGCACCTTCCTCAACCCCTCGATCCGGCCCGACGCGGCGGGTGCCGTGGGCGCGCTCGGCCAGATGGGGGCCGGCGCGGCGGCCGGGGCGCAGGCGGGCGCGGTTGCCGGCCCGCTCGGCGCGATCGTCGGCGGGGTGGTCGGCGCGGCGCGCGGCGGGGCCGCCACCGACGACTGCCCGGCCCAGCTCGCGATCGCGCGCGGCGGGCGGCAGGGCGCGACGCCCGCCGCCGAGACCGCCCCGGCGCAGCAGGAGCAGCCGCAGCAGGCGCCGGCCCAGCCGCCGCAGCAGCAACCGCAACAGCAGCGCCCCGCGAGCCCGTTGCAGCAGATCCTGCCGCGGCTCGGGCGATGAAGCGGTTCTGGGACCGCGCCGAGCCGGCTCCGCGCGAGGGCGGCTGGGGGGTGGCGCTGGACGGCCGGCCGATGCGCCTGCCCTCGGGCGCGGCCCTGGTCGTGCCGAGCCGCACCCTCGCCGCGGCGATCGCCGAGGAGTGGCAGGAGGCCGGGGGCGCGAAGGGCGCCGAGGTGACGCTCGCCGCGCTGAAGCTGACGCGCGTGATCGCCGCCGCGATCGACCGCATCGCGCCCGCGCCGGAGGCCACGGTTGATGCGCTGGCCGCCTACGGCGAGACCGACCTGCTCTGCTACCGCGCCGAGCATCCGCCGGAACTCGCCGCGCGCCAGGCCGAGCGCTGGCAGCCCTTGCTCGACTGGGCCGCGCTCGCGCTCGACGCGCCGCTCGTCGTCACCACCGGCGTCGTGCACGTGCCGCAGCCGCCCCAGGCCTGCGCGGCCCTGCGCGCGGCCCTTGCCCGCCGCGACCCGGTCTCGCTCGCCGCTCTCGGCGTCGCCGTGCCCGCGCTCGGCTCGCTGGTGCTGGGGCTGGCGCTGGCCGAGCGGCGGATCGGGCCGGACGAGGCGCACGCGCTCGCGACCCTCGACGAGGCGTTCCAGATCGAGCACTGGGGCGAGGATGCGGAGGCCGCCGCCCGGCGCGCCGCACTCGCCGAGGAGGTGCGCCTCGCCGCGCGCATCCTCGCGCTCGCCGAACCCGAGCGGGTCGCGTGAGGACCGTGCGTATCCTCGTCTCCGGGCGCGTGCAGGGGGTGGGGTTCCGCGCCTTCGCGCAGCGCCAGGCGGATCGGCTCGGCATCGACGGCTGGGTGCGCAACCTGCCCGATGGCCGGGTGGAGGCCCTGGCGGCCGGCGAGGAGGCCGCGCTCGCCGAGTTCATCGAGGCGCTGCGGCGCGGGCCCCTGATCGCGCGTGTGGCCGGGGTGGACGTCGTCGATGCGCCGGACGACCGACCGGCACCGGGGTTCGTCCAGCGCGGATAACGGCGCCGGCTTGCGACGGGGGCGGGATCGCGGGACAGTCGCGCCACCATCCGGGAGGGCCTGATCATGCGCGTCGTCATGCTGGCGGGTCTGCTCGCCATCGCGGCCCTGCCCGCCTTGGCCGAGCCGGCGGAGGTGAGCGCGTTCAAGCGCGAGGCGATGCAGGACTGCCGCAATGCCGGCGGCACGCCGTCGCTCCAGCCCGACTTCCAGACCATCGCCGACCTGAACGCGGATGGGGTCCCGGACTACATCCTCGACTACCAGCACCTCGAATGCGCGAATGCCTGGTCGTTCTTCTGCGGCTCGGCCGGCTGCCCGGTGGTGGTGTTCCTGTCGGCGGGCGCGGCGCACCGCGGGACGGCGCTCGGCCATGTGCAGGGCTGGAGCTTGGTCGAGGGGGCGCCGCCCGCGCTCGAACTCGCGCTGCACGGCGCGATGTGCGGCGGCGGCCGGGTCGGCGCCGACGGCTGCACTGTCCGCTATGCCTGGAACGGCCGCGAACTGGCCCGGCTCGGCGGCCCCGCGCGGCCGCAGCCGCAGCCGGCCCAGCCGGCGCCCCAGGCGGCGGCCCGCCCGCCCGCGCCGCCCTCGCCGAGCGACTGGTCGCTCCGGCCGGTGGCGGGTCGCCCGCCGGTCGCGACGGTCGCGGGGCCGGGGGTGATCCACTCGCTCTCGCTGCTCTGCTTCAACGGTGCGCCGGTGGTGGCGCTGGCGCTGCGCGGCCGGCCGACCGTGAGCCGTGGGACCGTCACCTTCCTGTTTCCCACGCTCGGCCGGATCGACCATCCGATCGGCCAGCAGCCGGGTGGCGGGCAGAATGTCTGGTACGCCGATCTCAGCCGCTCGCGCCTGCCGCAGCTGCTGGCGGGCCGCGACAGCCAGGCCACGGTGGCGATCAACGGCGTGTCGCAGGGCGCGATCTCGCTGCGCGGCTCGACCGCCTCGATCCGCTCCGCACTCCAGTCCTGTTACCGCTTCTGAGCCGGCTCATACCCGGCGCACGAAGGTGAAACCTTCGTGCGCCGGGTATGAGGTTTCTTTGGCGCGCAGCCGCCACACCAGCCCTGCGCGCGATCCCGGGCTGCCGAAGGTCAAACCTTTGGCAGCCCGGTATCAGACGGGGGCGAGACGCTCGGCGAGGCGGAAGGTCGGGCGCGACAGCCCGGCACTGACCGCCACCGCGACCAGCACCGCGCCGGCATGCCAGACCAGGACCATGATCGCCGCGTCCAGGTGATGGACCAGCGACAGCCCGACCGAGGCGAGCATGGCGACGGACAGCACGCCGGTGGCCGCCGTCGGCACCGGGCGGATCGGTCCCGCGTGGCGCAGCGCGAACAGCATCGCCCCACCCAGCGGGAGGCTGAGCCCCAGGATGAAGCCGAGGCAGGCCCAGGACGTGCCGAGGGCAAGCCCGTCCGGGCCGAGCCGGACGAAGTCCGCCACGCAGCCCCAGCCGAGGCTCGCCAGCCAGAGCGCGAACCCGGGCAGCGGCAGCAGCGCCCAGGCGCCGGACCGGTCGGGCAGCGCGAGATGGAATGCCGCGATCGCCGCGAGCGCGCCGGTCCCTGCCGCGGCGACGAGCTGCGCCACCTCCCAGGGCTCGGCGAGCCGGGCGGTCAGATCGGGCCGGAATCCGCTGAGGGCGACAACGGCGCCGATCGCGGCCACGGCGAATGCCAGCCATCCGACCGCCCGCACCAGCGGCCTGCGCAGCCGCCGGACGGGCGTCAGGTCGTCAACCAGCGAACCGACCAGCTCCTCCGTCCGCACGCCGTCAGCCCCTCTCATCGCCCACGATGCGCCGGCGCAGCGCCTGGATCGCCCGATGGGTGGCCACCTTCAGGGCCGTGACCGACTGCCCGGTGCGAGAGGAGGCCTCGGCGAGGCTGAGCTCCTCGAGTTTCAGCAACTCGATCGCCTGGCGCTGCCCCGGCGGCAGGTCCGCCACCGCGGCCCGGACATCGCGGGCCCGAAGCCGGCTCTCTCCTTCGTTCGCCGCCGGGCCCCGCAAGGTTTCGTGATGGAGATCGGTCAGTTCCTCCTCCCGGCCGGCCCGGCGCGCGACGGCACGGACCCGGTCGAGCGCCCGCCGCTCGGCGATCGCGGCGAGCCAGGGACGAATGGGGCGCGACGGATCGTAGGTCTGGCGGATCTGGTGGATGGTCAGCAGGGCGTCCTGCACCGCGTCCTCGACATCCGCCTCGCCGCGCAGCCGCCGCCGCGCCACGCCGCGGAGGAAGGGGACGATCTGGCGCAACAGCCGGTCATAGGCGCGCCGATCGCCGTCCTGGGCGGCGGCCATCAGCGCCGACCAGGTGCGGTCGCGGTCGCCAGGTGCAGTCGCCTGACCGGTCATCGGGACCCCCGCCGGGATCATGTCCCGAACGCACGCTACGCCTGCTCCCGCGCCGGCGTCGACCCATGGACGGGGTTGCCGGCGCTGACCGTCGCGTGCATGTCGGGGCCGTATTGCCGGGAACCTTTCCCGGCGGCCAGCGTTCAGGCCTCAATCACCAGCCAGGGAGTCAGCTGAATGCACTGTCCGACGACACCCCGCCCGCTTCTGCTCGCCGGGGCGCTGCTGCTGTTCGCCCCCGCCGCGCTCGCCGACGAACGGTGCGACCGCTCCGAGGTTCGGGCGGAGCGGGCGATCGAGATCGCGCGCGGCGCCGGTGTGGCGGTGATCGAGGAGCTCGAGTGCGACGACGGGCGCTGGGACGTCGAGGGCCGGGACGAGCGCGGCCGCGAGATCGAGGTGAAGATCGACCCGCGGACGGGGCGGGTGCTGAGGGTGGAGCGCGACTGACGCGCCGTCAGTGCCCGAGGATCTGGCTGAGGAACGTCTTCAGCCGCTCGCTCTTCGGGTTGCCGAAGAACTCGGTCGGCGCGCCGACCTCCACCACCTCGCCGCGGTCCATGAACACCACCCGGTCGGCCACCGTGCGCGCGAAGCCCATCTCGTGCGTCACCACCACCATGGTCATGCCCGACTGCGCGAGCTCGACCATCACGTCGAGCACCTCCTTGATCATCTCGGGGTCGAGGGCCGAGGTCGGCTCGTCGAACAGCATGATCTTCGGGCGCATGCAGAGCGCGCGCGCGATCGCCACGCGCTGCTGCTGACCGCCCGAGAGCTGGCCCGGATACTTCTGGGCCTGCTCGGGGATGCGCACGCGGGTGAGGAACTCCATCGCGAGCTCCTCGGCCTCCTTCTTCGGCATCTTGCGCACCCAGATCGGCGCGAGCGTGCAGTTCTCGAGAATGGTCAGGTGCGGGAACAGGTTGAAGGACTGGAACACCATGCCGACCTCGCGGCGGATGGCGTCGATGTTCTTCAGATCGTCGGTGAGCTCGATGCCGTCGACGATGATCTGGCCTTCCTGATGCTGCTCGAGCCGGTTGATGCAGCGGATCATCGTCGACTTGCCCGAGCCCGAAGGGCCGCAGACGACGACGCGCTCGCGCTCGGACACGCTCAGGTTCACGTCGCGCAGCACGTGCAGGGCGCCGAACCACTTGTTGACGTTGATCAGCTCGATCATCGGCTTTGCACCGGCGGCGACGCCGCTGCGCACCGTCGGCGCCTCGCCCGCTCGTGCCGTTCCCTGCTGCATCCTGCCTCTCCCGACTCGTTCCCTCCGCCTCAGCGCCGGCGGTGGCGGTTGAACTCGGCCTCGAGATCCTGGCTGTACTTCGACATCGCGAAGCAGAACACGAAGTAGATCGCCGAGACGAACAGATAGGCCTCGATGCCGAAGCCCTGCCACGCGGGCTCGATGATCGAGGTCTTGGCGGTGTTGAGCAGGTCGAAGATGCCGATGATCAGCACCAGCGAGGTGTCCTTGAACATGCCGATGAAGGTGTTGACCAGCGGCGGGATCACCAGGCGCAGCGCCTGCGGCAGCACGATGAAGCCGGTCTTCTGCCAGTAGGAGAGGCCGAGCGCATCCGCCGCCTCGTACTGGCCGCGCGGCAGGGCCTGGAGCCCGCCGCGCACCACCTCGGCGAGATAGGCGGCGGCGAACAGGATGATCGCGACCTGCGCGCGGAGCAGCTTGTCGATGTTCATCCCCTCGGGCAGGAACAGGGGGAACATCACCGACGCCATGAACAGCAGGCTGATCAGCGGCACGCCGCGGATCAGCTCGATATAGACGACGCAGAGCGCCTTCACCGCCGGCATCGAGGTCTGCCGCCGCCCCAGCGCCACCAGGATCGAGAGCGGGAAGGCGAAGGCGATGCCGAAGGTCGAGAGGATCAGCGTGATGGGCAGCCCGCCCCAGCGCTCCTGCTCGACGAAGCGGAGCCCGAACACGCCCCCCCACATCAGCACGCCGATCACGGTCAGCGCCGCGATCCAGACCAGGCCGAGCCAGCGGTTCCAGAACCGCCGCATCGCCGAGACCACGTAGAGGGCGACGAAGATCACCACCACCAGGGCGGGCCGCCACTGCTCGTCGAACGGATAGAGCCCGAACAGGATGAAGCGGTACTTCTCGCCGATCAGCGCCCAGCAGGCGCCCTCGCCCCGGATCGCGCGGCAGGCCGAGGTATCGACCTGCGCGCCGGTGCCCGGCACGTCCCAGACCGCGTTGATCACGCCCCAGGAGATCAGCCCGAGCGCCCACGAGATGACGAAATAGGCGAGCACCAGCGTCACCGCGGTGTTCAGCCAGGACGAGAAGAGGTTGGCGCGCAGCCAGCCGAGCAGGCCGACCGACAGCACCGGCGGGCGGCGCGGCTCCTCGGAAGGCACGGGCATGCCGTTCGCGCCGAGGGTCGCGGACTGGGCGGGCGGCGGTGTCATCGACTCACCGCTCCTTCAGCGCGATGCGCGCGCGGCGCTGGCCCATGGCCAGCGAAGCCAATGAAAGCCGACAACGCGGCAGCGAGCGGGACGCAGGATCGCATCGCTCACCGCTCCTTCAGCGCGATGCGCGCATTGTACCAGTTCATGAACAGGCTGATCGACAGGCTGATCGTCAGATAGACCGCCATGATGATGGCGATGCCCTCGATCGCCTGCCCCGTCTGGTTCAGCGTCGTGTTCGCGATCGAGACGATGTCCTGATAGCCGATCGCGACCGCCAGCGACGAGTTCTTGGTGATGTTCAGATACTGGCTGGTCATCGGCGGGATGATGACGCGCAGCGCCTGCGGCAGGATGATCAGCCGCAGCTGCTCGCCGCGCGAGAGCCCCAAGGCGCCGGCGGCTTCCCACTGGCCGGTGTGCACGGCGAGGATGCCGGCGCGCACGATCTCGGCGATGAACGCGGCCGTGTAGAGGACGAGGCCGAGCAGCAGGGCGGCGAACTCCGGCGTGATGGTCGCGCCGCCCTGGAAGTTGAAGCCGCGCAGCACCGGCGCATCGATCGCGAAGGGCGCGCCCATCGCCGCCCAAACGGCGGCCGGCAGGCCGAGCAGGAGCGCCAGTGCCCAGGGCCAGAGCTTCGGCCGCACGCCGGTCGCCATCTGTCGCGCGGTGAAGCGGCGCGCGAGCAGCACGAGCGCGGCGGTCCCGGCGACGAGGGCGACCAGGGCGGCCGTGTGCGCGGGCTCCCAGGCGATCCAGGGAAACTTGATGCCGCGGTTCGACAGGAACACCGAGCCGAACGGATTGACCGCCTGGCGCGGTCCCGGCAGGCCCTGCATCAGCGCGTACCAGAACAGCAGTTGCAGCAGCAGCGGCAGGTCGCGCAGCAGCTCGACATAGATCGCGGCGAGCTTCGCCAGCAGCCAGTTCTGCGACAGCCGCGCGATGCCGATCACCGTGCCCAGGATGGTCGACAGCACGATGCCGATCACCGCAACACGCAGCGTGTTCAGGATCCCGACCAGCAGCGCGCGCGCGTAGGTGTCGGCCGGGGTGTAGGGGATCATCGCCTCGGCGATCGGCAGCCCGGCTTCGCGGTTGAGGAAGCCGAAACCGGTGGCGATCCGGCGCACTTCGAGGTTGCGCATGGTGTTGGACACCAGCCACCAGACCACGAAACCGACGAGGCCGATGATGACGATCTGCCAGACGATGCTGCGCACCGTCGGGTCGCGCCAGGAAAGACGCACGCCGCGCCGGGGTGCCGCGCGGGCGTAGCGGGGATCGGCGATCGCGTCCTGCGGCATCAGCCCTGTGCCGTGCGCTCCGTGCCGGGGAACCCGACGATCGCCACGCTCATCTCCCACTCCCCTTGTCCCGCGGCACCGGCCGGGGATGCACGCTGGCCGCCTCTCGGCCGCGGCGGTGCCTAGGGTGGGGCAGAGTCGCGTCGGGATCAACGGTTCTCATCACCCGGCACCGGCGGTTCCCGCCCCGACGGGCTTCGGCTAGGCTGGAGCGATGAACGTCGTGACACCTCGTGTGGTCGCGGAGGCGGAACGCCTGTTCGCCGACATGGCGCGCGCGGCGCGGTCGGCCGCCCACGCGCTCGCGCGGACCAGCGCGGCCGCCAAGGCGCGGGGGCTCGAAGCCGCCGCCGGGGCGATCCGGCGGCACGAAGCGGCGATCCTGGCCGCCAACGAGCGGGACGTGGCCGCGACCCGGGCGGCCGGCCGCCCGGCCGCGTTCCTCGACCGGCTCGTGCTGACGCCGGCGCGCGTCGAGGCGATGGCGCGCGGGGTGGAGGAGGTGGCGAGGCTGCCCGACCCGGTGGGCCGCGTGCTCGCCGAGTGGACGCGGCCCAACGGCCTCCGTATCCGCCGGGTCGCGACCCCGCTGGGCGTGATCGGCATGATCTTCGAGAGCCGGCCCAACGTCGCAGCCGATGCCGGCGCGATCGCGCTGAAGTCGGGCAACGCGGTGATCCTGCGCGGCGGGTCGGAGAGCCTGGCCTCGGCGCGCGCGATCCACGCCGCCTTCGCCGAGGGGCTTCGGGAGGCCGGTCTGCCCGAGGCCGCGGTGCAGGTCGCGCCGACCGCGGACCGCGCCTTCGTCGCGGCGATGCTGGCCGGCTCGGGCCTGATCGACGTGATCGTGCCGCGCGGCGGCAAGTCGCTGGTCGAGCGCGTGCAGGCGGAGGCGCGCGTGCCGGTGCTCGCGCACGCGGAAGGGCGCTGCCACACCTTCGTCCATGCCGCCGCCGATCTGGCCAAGGCGCGCGCGATCGTGCTGGACGCCAAGCTCCGTCGCACGGGCGTGTGCGGCGCCACCGAGACGCTGCTGGTCGATGCGGCCTGCGCGGCGACGCATCTGCCGCCGATCCTCGACGACCTTGCCGCGCGCGGCTGTGCCTTCCGCGCCGATGCGCGCGCGCGCGCGATCCGCCCCGATCTGCCGGCCGCGACCGAGGCCGATTTCGACACGGAATGGCTCGACGCGGTGCTGAATGTCGCGGTGGTGGACGGGGTGGAGGGGGCGGTCGCGCATATCCTGCGCCATGGCTCCGAGCATACGGACGCGATCGTCACCGAGGACAGGGCGGCCGCCGAGGCGTTCCTCGCCGGCATCGACAGCGCGATCGGCATCGTCAACGCCTCGACCCAGTTCGCCGATGGCGGCGAGTTCGGCTTCGGCGCCGAGATCGGCATCGCCACGGGCCGGATCCATGCGCGCGGGCCGGTGGGGCCCGAGCAGCTCACCACCTTCCGCTACCACGTGCTCGGCTCGGGCCAGGTGCGCGGGTGACGGCCGCGCCCTTCGCCGGATCGTTGGCGGCGCCGTGCCGGGCGCGCTAGGGTCGGGCACCTGTCCTCACGAGGGAAGCCCGCGCCGATGCGCCGCTCCGCCTTGCGTCTCCGCCTGATGCCGGCCCGCGCCGAGCCACGTTGACGCGCGTGCGGCACCGGGCGATCTCGCGCTGGGGCGACGGGCGGCGCGGCCGCATCGGCGTGCTCGGCGGCAGCTTCAACCCCGCCCATGAGGGACATCGGCACATCGCCGAGACCGCGCTCAAGCGGCTCGGGCTGCGCGAGGTCTGGCTGCTGGTCAGTCCCGGCAACCCGCTCAAGTCAGACGACGGCATGGCCCGATTCGGCGACCGCCTCGCCTCCGCGGAGGCGGTGGCCGAAGGCAATGCGCGCATCGTCGCGACCGAGCTCGAGGCGCGGCTCGGCACGCGCTACACGGTGGCGACGCTGCGGCTGCTGACCCGACGCTTCCGTCATGCCCGCCTGGTCTGGCTGATGGGGGCCGACAACCAGGTGCAGATCCCGCGCTGGCAGGGCTGGCGCCGCATCTTCCGCATGGTGCCGATCGTCGTGTTCCCCCGCCCGGGCTGGACCCGCAAGGCGCTGCACGGAACCGCAAGCCGGGCCATGGCGCGCTGGCGGGTGCCGGCGGCGCGCGCCGGCGCGCTGGCGCGGATGGCGCCTCCCGCCTGGCTGCTGCTGCCGGGCCGCGAGCACCCGGCGAGTGCGACCGAGATCCGCGCGGCCCGCGCCGCCGGCGAGGCACTCGCGGGCAGGCGGCCGCGGAAACGCGCGTCCATCCGTCCTGCCGAGGGGACGACCGATCGGCTGGTGCGGCTGATCGTCACCAGCCTGGAGGACGACAAGGCCGAGGAGGTCGTGGTGATCGATCTCGCCGGCAAGGCGGCCTTCGCCGACCGGATGGTGGTCGCCTCGGGCCTCGCCGGGCGCCAGCTCACCGCGATGGCCGAGCACCTGATCGAGAAGCTCGAGCGCGACGGTCGGCGCAACATCCGCACCGAGGGGCTCGGCGCCTCGGACTGGGTGCTGATCGATGCCGGCGACGTGGTGGTGCACCTGTTCCGCCCCGAGGCGCGCGCCCAGTACGCGCTCGAAAAGATGTGGGGCGTGACGCTGCCCGGCGACGAGGCGCGCTTCGGCTGATCCCGGCGAGCGCGATCATCGCGGTCGGGCGCGGGCGCGGCAGCGAGGAGCAGGCGCTGTTCGACCGCTACGCCGCGCGGCTGCGACCGCCGCCGCGACTGGTCGAGATCGCCGAGGCGCACGGCACTCCGGCCGAGGCCAAGCGGCGCGAGGCGTCGGCGATCCTCGCCGCGGTGCCCGAGGGGGCGGTGCTGGTCGCGCTCGACCTCGGCGGCGTGGAGGAGACGACCGAAGCCTTCGCGCGGCGGCTCACGCGCTGGCGCGACGCCGGCAAGACCGTCGCCTTCGCGATCGGCGGCGCCGAGGGGCTGGATGCCGCGGTGCTCGCGCGGGCGCAGCACGTGCTCGCCTTCGGCCGCGCCACCTGGCCGCACCTGCTGGTGCGCGCGATGCTCGCCGAACAGCTCTTCCGCGCCGACAGCCTGCTGCGCGGTCACCCCTACCACTGGGCGGGGCGGCCTTGAACGGGCCTTCCTTTCGCCGCGCCCATCCCCCATCTCCCGCCGGACCAGACGCAGAGGGAAGACGATGCAGGAAGTTCTGACCGCGCAGGATCAGCGCGAGGAGGGGCTGCGCGCCGCGACCGCGCGCTTCATCCTGCGCCCATGGGTTCAGGGCGCGATCATGGCGGTGATCATCGCCAATGCCGCCGTCCTCGGGCTCGAGACCTCGGCGCGCGCCATGGCCGCGTTCGGCGACCTGCTGACCGCGCTCGATCGCATCATGCTCTGGATCTTCACGATCGAGATCGCCGCGCGGATCTATGCGTTCCGCGGCCGGTTCTTCCGCGATCCGTGGAGCGTCTTCGACTTCCTGGTCGTGGGCATCGCCTGGCTGCCGGCGACCGGCCCGCTCGCCGTGCTGCGGGCGCTGCGCGTGCTGCGCGTGCTGCGCCTGATCAGCATGATGCCGCGGCTGCGCATCGTCGTGGAGGCGATGCTGCACGCGGTGCCGGGGATCGGCGCGATCGCGATGCTGATGGTGATCCTCTACTACGTCGCGGCCGTGATCGCGACCAAGCTGTTCGCCGACACGCATCCGCAGTTCTTCGGCACGATCGGCGAGAGCATGTACTCGCTGTTCCAGATCATGACGCTGGAGAGCTGGTCGATGGGGATCGTGCGGCCGGTGATGGAGGATTCGCCGCAGGCCTGGCTGTTCTTCGTCCCGTTCATCCTGATCGCGACCTTCGTGATGCTGAACCTGTTCATCGGGGTGATCATCGAGAGCATCCAGACGCTCAGGAAGCAGCGCGACGAGGAGGCGGCCGCGCTGGCCGCGCTGGAGGCGCCGCCGATGCTGGAGCCGGCCGAGGTGATGCGCGAGCTGCGCGCGCTGCGCGAGGAGCTGGCCGCGCTGCGCGCGTCGGTCGGGTCCCGGTAGGGCAGGGCGCCGGGCCCCCGGCGCAGGTCCGTCAAGCCGTGGGGGGACGACGGTCGTCCCCCCACCCCCTCCTCCGCGGATCGTCGCCGAGCGCCCGCACCGCCGACTCGCAGCATGACGCCACGCCCGCCCAGCCGGCACGGTCGTTCGCCACGCCGTCGAACCGCAGCGCCGGGCCGATCGCGAGCCTGAGCCGCCCCGGCCGCGGCCAGCGCCGATGCGGCGGCCAGGCGGCGAAGGCGCCGTCGAGGAAACACGGCACCACAGGGACGTCCGTGCCCGCGACCAGCGCGCCGATGCCCGGCTGGAACCGCGCCATGGTGCCGTCGCGCGTGCGCGTGCCCTCCGGGAACAGGATGTAGACGAGCCCGTCCTCGGCCAGGCGCGCGCGCAGCGTGGCGAGATCGCCCTGGCGCGTCCGTCCGCGCCAGACCGGGAACGCATTGATCGCGTAGGCCGCGACCATCGCCGCTCCCGCCGAGCCGAAGAAGGTCTCGCCCGCCGCGAGCGCCCGCGCGCTGCGTGCCGATCGCCCGCGCAGAACGGAGGCGAGCGTCAGCGCGTCCAGGTGGCTCGCATGGTTCGCGATCAGCACGAAGGGCGGTGCCGTCGGCAGGTGCTCCGCGCCGGTGACGCTCAGCCGATGGAAGACTCGGAGACAGACCCGCACCAGACGCCGCCACAGCGCGTTCACCACGACGCCAACCAGCCCGGGCTCGCGGTTCAGGCTGCGCAGCCGCGCGCCCGCCGGCAGGCCGAGATCGCGCGCCGGGCGGAGCTTCCATTCCATCAGAGCCCCGTGATGACGCGCGTCGGCCGGTCGAGTCCGAAGCCGATGAAGTAGCCGATGAAGTGGAACACCGAGGGAGCGACCAGCAGCAGCGAGTTGAACCGGTCGAGGATGCCGCCATGGCCGGGCAGCACCACGCCCATGTCCTTGATGCCGAGATCGCGCTTGATCGAGGAGAGCGTCAGGTCGCCCGCCTGGCCGCCGATCGCGACGATCAGCCCGAGCGCCACAAGCCAGACCGGGGTCGCGATCGGCGTGCCCTGGAAGATGAACCAGCCGAGGCCGGCGACCAGCGCGGTGGTCACCGCGGCGGCGCCGAGCGCGCCCGAGATGGTCTTGTTCGGGCTGGTCGCGGGCAGCAGTTTCGGCCCGCCGATCAGCTTGCCGACGGTGAAGGCGGCGACGTCGTTCAGTCCCACCGCGGTCAGCAGCAGCAGCACGATCGGCCGGTAGCCCGTGTCGTTCGCCATGTAGCCGAGATGCGCGAGCCCCGCGCCGAACAGCGCGTAGCCGAACACCGCGAGGGCGACGCGCTGGATGTAGCCGGCGGGCCGGTCGAGCGGGATCGAGGCGACCACCAGCACGCCGATGGTCAGCGGCCAGAGCGCCATGAAGAACCCGTACCAATGGTCGAGGGCGGCGAAGTTGACGGCCAGGATGCCGATGACGACGCAGAACGACAGCAGATGCTCTCGGAACAATCCGGTCGCGCGCGCATATTCGCGGTAGCAGGCGAGCGAGAGGGCCGTGACTGCGCCGATGGTCCAGACCCGGCCGGCCAGCACGGGGCCGATCATCAGTGGCAGCAGAACGCACCACGAGCCGAGCCGGAGCCAGAGTTCCCGACGCAGCGCCGGCGAAGCGCGCCCGGTCGCCGACAGCGCTCCGATCACGAGCGCGGCGGCCACGACCACCCCAGCGGTGGCCGAAACGATCCAGACCGTCACCGGATGGGCGAAGGCCGTGGCGGCCCAGGCGCTCATCGCGCGAGCGCCCGCGCGATGCCGGCGAGCCGCCGCCCGGCCGTGAGCACAGAGAGTGCGGTGATCGCCACGAGCGCGAGTGCGGGAAGCGTGAAACCGTGCCAGCTCACCTGCCAGGCCTCGGGCGCGAGGCCGCACCAGAGGGCGACCAGCGTCGCGATCGCCATGCGCTGCTGTTTCGCCATCGGCCCGCGGAAGTCGCTCGGGCCGCCGGCCGCCTTGCCGACCGCGCGCACATAGGCGGTCGCCATCGCGGCCAGCGCGGCGGCGAGCCCGAGCGACCAGCTCCCGCCGGCGACACCGAGCCCGACCAGCACGGCGGTGTCGGACACCCGGTCCGGCACCTCGTTCCACAGCTCGCCGAGCGGAGAGGCGATGCCGCGCCCGACCGCGACCATGCCATCGAACAGGTTCGCGAGCAGGCGGAGCTGCACCAGCACGGCACCCATCACCCAGAGCGCGCCCGCGCCGGCCTCGACCCGCGCTGTTGCGGCGAAGGCGAGGCCCGCCACGATCGCCGCGAGCATGCCGGCCGCGGAGATCGCGTCGGGCGAGGTACGGCGGCGGATCAGCCAAGCGGCGATCGCGCCGGTCACGGCGAGGTTGCGCGCCGCGATCGGGCGGCGATGGGGCTCGGCGGTCATCGGTCTCGGCGCATCCTTCCGGAGACGGAGGTTAGGGCCGAACGCCGCGGGCGCGATAGGACGCGACCTGCCCGCCCGGCGGTGCGTCAGATCACGTGCGTCAGCCCGCCATGCCGAGCACGCGCGGATACACGTGCAGGGACGCCATCGTCAGGGCGAAGGCGGTGAGCAGCTCGAGGCCGAAGCCGAGCCGCACCACCAGCAGGTAGTCGATCCCACGCGTCTCGCCGACCACCACCGCGTTCGAGGGCGCGCCGGTCGGCGACATGAACGGCACGGTGGACATCAGGCTCACCGCCACCAGCGCGGCGACCGGCTCCAGCTCCAGCGCGGCGGCCGCGCCGTGCACCACCGGGAAGAACACGAGCGCGACGACCGTATTGCTCATGATCTCGGTGAGCAGCCCGACCGCGACGATCAGCAGCAGCATAATCTCCCAGGCGGCGAGGCCGTAGCCCTCGGCGAGATCGACGATGTGACCGACCGCACGATCGAGCCCGAGCACGCGCGTCGCGCCGAGCGAGACCGTGACCGCGAGCGCGATGAAGGCGAAGCCGCGCCAGGGCAGCCGCCCCGCGGCGGAGCGCAGCGGCAGGAGCGGCTCGCCGTTCTCGCGGCGGATCATCAGCGCGTGGCAGAACCAGGCGCCGAAGGCGAGGCTGGCCGCCGCCGGATAGGCGTCGTGCGGCTTCAGCCCCATCGCGAGCGCGGTGCTGGCGGTCCAGTAGCCGAGGAAGGCGGCCGTCAGCAGGAACACCCGCCGCTGCGCCTGGCTGCGATGCACGGGCAGCGGCGCAGGCCTGCCCTCGATCCGCACCGCGGCCGCGAGATCGGCGCGCAGCGCGAGGCGCAGCAGCAGGAAGGTCACGGTGCAGAGCAGCGCCACGGTCGGGATGCCGAACAGGGCCCAGGTCAGGAAGTTCAGCCGCTCCGCGCCCGCGATCTCGCTGGCATGGACATAGACGAGCAGCAGTGCATTCGCCGGGCTGCCGACGATGCTGCCCATGCCGCCGATGTTCGCCCCCCACATGGTGGCGGCGGCGAAGCCGGTGGTGACGCGCCGACGCGTCCTGTCATCGGGGTAGGTGAAGCGGTCCACCAGCAGCGGGATCATCGGCGTCAGCGCGAGTGCGGTGATCGCATTGGGCAGGATCGCCGACAGGGCGGCCGACAGCCCGAGATGGCCGAGCAGCAGGCCGCGGCAGCGCCGACCGGTCAGCCGCTCGACCGCCCCGAGCAGGCGCTCGCCGGCGTCCGTCGCGACGTAGGCGCGCGAGAGCAGGAAGGCGGTGGCGAACAGCACCACCAGGGGAATGGCGGACAGCACGGGGAACGGCTTAGGCGGGCGGGGCGGTCATCGCGGTCCCTTGGGTCGGGCGGGATAGAGACCCTACACGCGGCGCAGCGCCAAGGGGGATGCTTGACGTGCCGGCCCCCGCGGCGCACCTGGGGTGGATGCGGATCGTCGTCGCCATGTCCGGCGGGGTCGACTCCTCGGTGGCCGCCGGCCTGATGGCCGAGGCCGGGCACGAGGTGATCGGCGTCACCATGCAGCTTTACGACCACGGGGTGGCCGTGGGTCGGAAGGGCGCATGCTGCGCGGGGCAGGACATCCACGATGCGCGCCGGGTGGCCGACCGGCTGGGGATCGCGCACTACGTGCTGGACATGGAGGCGCGGTTCCGCCGCGCCGTCATCGAGGATTTCGCCGACACCTACGCGCGCGGCGAGACCCCGATCCCGTGCCTGCGCTGCAACCAGCACCTGAAGTTCACGGACCTGCTCGGGCTCGCGCGCGACCTCGGCGCCGCGGCGCTGGCGACCGGGCACTATGCGCGGATCGAGGCGGCACCGGACGGTCCGGCGCTCTACCGCGCGGTCGATCCGGCGCGCGACCAGTCCTACTTCCTGTTCGCGCTGAGCCGCGCCGATCTCGGGTTCCTGCGCTTCCCGCTGGGCCGCTTGCCCAAGGCGGAGGTGCGCGCCGAGGCCGCGCGCCTCGGCCTGCCCGTGGCCGAGAAGCCGGACAGCCAGGACATCTGCTTCGTCCCCTCGGGCCGCTATGCCGATGTGGTGGCGCGGCTCCGCCCCGAGGCCGCCGAGCCGGGCGAGGTGGTGGGCACCGACGGCGCGGTGCTGGGCCGGCATGACGGCATTGCCCGCTACACGGTGGGGCAGGCGCGCGGGCTCGGCACGGCGTCGCGGCGCGGAGACGAGCGGATGCACGTGGTCGCGATCGACGCGGCTCGCCGCCGCGTGGTGGTGGGGCCGCGCGCGGCGCTCGGACGGCGCGAGGCGGTGGCGCGCGAGGTGACGTGGCTGATCGACCCGCCCTCGGCACCGCTCGCGTGTTCGGTGAAGCTGCGCGGCCGCGAGGCGCCCCAGCCGGCCACGGTGGCGTGGGACGGTGCCTCGGCGCGGATCGCGCTCGCGGCGCCGGCGACGGCCGCGCCCGGCCAGGCGGCGGTGTTCTATGACGGCGACCGGGTGCTGGGCGGCGGGATCATCGCAGGCGCTTCGGTTGACAGTGCGGCGGTGCGGGACGTATCTCCCGCCGCCTGATGGGCGCGCAGGGCCGGTGTGGCGGCTGCGCGCCGAGGGAAGCCTTGGCGGCGTAGCTCAGCTGGTTAGAGCACGGCACTCATAATGCCGGGGTCGGCGGTTCAAGTCCGCCCGCCGCTACCACATCGGCAGGTCCGGGGGCCAAGTGGGGGCCAGAAATGGAACCAGTGCCCCGCCCCTCGCCCCCGCCCCGCGCGTGCCGGCCGCAACCACCCCGGCGGGGCGGCAGCCAGGCGCGTCGCCGATCCGCGCATCGGCGTGCGCCTCGGGCCGGCCGGCGCCGCTCGGGTTCCCCGCCCCGGGCGATCGTCGCGGCCGTGCTGGCGGCCCGTGCTGCCCCGGAGGAACGCGACCGGCTCGCGGCGGTGATCCGCGAGCCCCGTCAGCGGCTGGCGTAGGCACCGCGCGCCGCGCGCGCGGGCGCCTTGCCGGCGGCCGAGCGCGGCGGTAGCGTCTTCAACCACCACCACAACCGAGAGGCGCAGATGACCACTCCCATTCATGTCAACATCGCCGGTGATGTGCTGGCGCGCGACGTGGACCAGGTCGTGGCGGCGGCGGTCGCGGCCGCGCCGCGGGCTGCCGATCCGGCAACCGATGGCATCCTCGCGGCGCGCGCCGAGGCGGCGGCTCGCGCGGCCCTCGCGGCGGTGATCCGCGCGCCAGGTCAGGCGCTGGCGTAGTCGCGCTGCGCCTCGCCCGCCGGCTCGGCCCCGAGCCTTGGCACGGGGTCGCGCGAGAGTTCCTCAAGGTGCTTCCGCACCTCCGCGGCGAGCGCGGCTTCCACGGCGTGCGGGTCGGCCCCGAGCCGCGCCGCGAGCGGCGCCGCGACGCGCGCCGGCCACAACGTCCAGGCGTCGCGCATGCGCCGCGCGAAGTCGAACACGGCGCGCTCGACCTTCGCGCGCTCGACAAGCTCGAAGCGCCTCACCCTGACTTCAAGCTCGGCCCGGTCGGCCTTGGCGCGGGTCAGGCGCCGGCGCGCCTCCGCCTCCGGCTCGCCCTCGGCGGCCCTCACGCGCGACCAGCGTGCGCGGGCCATCGCCCGCCCCTCGGCGGTGGTCATCTTCCTAGGCATCGCAGGCACACCTCCGTATGCTGGTCCCCCACAACCTCAGGTTCCGCGCGACCTTCCGCGCGCAACCCCTTGGCAAAAGGCATGATTTTCCGCCTGACGCTGGCGAGATGGCGCGCCGTAGCCCCCCGCATAAGTCAATCTCCAGGAAGGAACCGCGCTCTACTGCGCGTTGACTGCGCCGATACGGCGCATTGAGTGTCATAAGACTGGTCATGTGTCAGCCGTTGCTTCGCTTGACTGCCGCGTGACTTGGGCGTGACTCGGACTGTTCTGTCGCGTCGGCGAAGGCAACGCAGCCAGGCGGGCCTTCGAGTTTCTCCCCTGCGCTACAGGCGATCGGCGCAGGCGCGGGCGTCTCAGGTAGGGGGGTAGCGGGCGCCCCTTCGGACACGATCGATCCCCCGCGATTAGTGGGGGTCGGGCGCGAGGCGAGCCTGTTTCGGAGCCTTTCGGCCAGCGCGTGCCGCCGATCGTCCGGCATCGGCCGCCGCCACGGGTTCGTCCCCATGCGGAAGGGCCACAACGGGCAGTCGATCGAGATGCAGCGGCGCACCTCGTATGGCGAGCCGCAGCAACAATCGAGACACTTGGCGCGGATGACCTCGGTCAGCGCGGCGGGCGCATGGCCGAGGGCCTGCAGGTCGGCGGCGGTCATGGAGCGCGGGTCGCGGCCGATCGCCTCGCCATGCTCGGTTTCGAGCCCGCCGGCACGGCGATCGTGGCGGGTGGCGTTCGGCTGGTCGCGCAGGGCGGCGAGGCGGTGGTAGGTCGCGTTCATCGTGATCCCTCCGGTGTGTCGGCCCCCCGCTCGGCGGCCTCGGCGATCAGCGCGACGGCGCGGCGGGCGGCGGCGGCTCGGTGATCCGCATCGCCGAGTTCGCCCAAGACGGTGTGAAGCGCTGATCGGAGGCGCGGATCGCGGGCGGCCAGCGCCTCGATCGCCCGGCGGGCGGCGCCGAGGCGCTGCGCGGCTCGGGCGGCTTCGAGGATCGGGCGGGCCATCAGAAGAGGTCTCCGGCCGTCGCCGGCTCGGCCGGTGCTTCGCCCGGCGGCGACGCGCTCGCCCGTCCGAAGACGCGAGCGGCGAGCGTTGTGAGCGCGGCCTTCAGCGCGGCGGCGCGCCGCTCCATCAGGAACGCGGCGACCGTGGCCGGGTCGGACGAGCCCGCTTCGATCGCGGCGCCGACCAGGAGCATCCTCAACTCGCGGGTCATCAGAACCCCTCTCTCGTGGCGTTGCTGACCTCGCCCGGCCCGGGCGGGCGGGCGACGCGGCGCCATACCTCGGCCGGGTCGGGCTCGCCCCCGAGCGCATAGCCGGCCGCAAGGTCGGCATCGCTGATCGTGTGCGCCGTGCTGATCAGTCCGATCCGCTCGGCGGCCTCGGCGCGTTCGGTCAGGATCGCATGGCCGAGGCGGCGGATTGTCCATCCCTCGGCGAGCGCGCTGGCGATGAGCCGCTCGCGCGCGGCGCGCCGGTCGGGCTCGGGCGCATCGGGGACGAAGCCCGCAAGCGCGAGCATCGCCTCGGCCTCGGCCGTCCAGCGCGGATCGCCCGGCCGGATCGCATCGGTATCGATCCGTTCCGGCACCGGCGCGGCGGGCGGGGGCACCAGGTCGCCGGGCGCGACGTGTCGCCACGTCGCAGCGTCATCGTGGACATTCGCCAGCGCGGCGATCGCGAGGCGGTGCGCGGTCGCGATGTCGGCGCGGACGGCTTCCACCGAGTAGCGTCGGGCGCTGGCGTTGAGCCGCAACACGGCATCGCATCGTTCCATGTCGATATCGCTCGGGCTGGCGTTCGCGAGCGGCGAGCCGTCGGGCGCCTCATTGAGAGTCCATGCGGTGATCGTCGTCATGGGGTCCTCCTGTCAGGTGGTGATTGACGGTCGCGCCGCGATCGCGGCGGGCGCGGGCGCGGCCTCGGGCACCGGCGTGAGTGAGCGGAAGCGGTGCAGCCGGCACCATTGGGCGAGGCGCGCCGGGCCATCGCCCCGGATGGTCAGGACCAGCCGCGCGGTGCGGGCCGTTTCGTCCACGTCGGCGACGATCGCGATGCCTTGGAGGCGCGACGCGATGTCGAGCGTGGTCGGGCTGGCGGTCATTCGCCACCAGCAACCTTCGGAGAGCGTGATGAGACATCGTGTGATCATCGCCCCGCCTCCACCATGAGCGTGATCGCCGGGTCGGCGTCGGGCCGGAACACTTCCAGCGGGTCGCCGAGCGCGGCGATCGCGGCGCGCTCGCGAAGCTCGGCCTCGCGCAGGCGCTGGCGGAGGTCGGCGATCAGCCGCGGTCGATCGGCGACCGGCGGCGCGTCGGCGTCGGTGCCGATCGCGCGCACGATCACGTCGGCGACCAGGTCCGGCATCACGGCGCAGAGGAGCGCGAGCGGGCGCAGCGGGCGGCGATCGTCGCTCGCGAGCCCGGGCACCGCCTCGGCGATGACGATATCGCGGCCGGTCCATTTGGCGGCGGCGCTCAGCCCGGCCTCGGCGCCGTAGCGCCGCACCGCCTCGGCCGCGAGCGCCTCGGCGTCGGCCGGGGGTGGAAGCGCAGTCTCGATCGCCTCGATCCCGGCGCGGATCGTTGCGATTGCGGCCCGCGCGTCGGCGAGCGCGCGGTCGGGCTTCTTCGCGTCGATCGCGGGCAGGTCGAGCGCGCGGATCGGCGGCCGAAGCCGGCCGGCGGCCTCGGCGAGGCGCTGGCGCAACGCGGCGATCGGCGCGGCGGCGAGGTTGTGCTCGGCGAGGCGGGCGCGGAGGCGCGCGATCTCGGCCTCAACCTCGGCGGCACGATCGGCGGCGGCGACGATCACCTCGGCGTGGCGGCGCTCGGCTTCCCCCCACTCGCGCGAGGTCGGCGGGGTCGCCAGCACGCGGCGCGCGTCATCGACCGTCTCAAGACGATGCTGCCTCGCGGCGCGGATCGCGCCGTGAAGATCGGCGCGGCGGACCGCGAGGCGGTCGTGCGCTGCATCGATGTGTCGCCCGAGGGCGACCGTGCGATCGCGCGCCTCCGTCGCGGCGTCGTCGAGCCTCCGCAGCAAGGCAGCGGCCGGCGCGGGCAGGCGGCGCAGAAGATCGTCCGGCGTTCGGAACGAGAAGGCCGGCGGCTGGTCGGGCGCGTCCGCGACGCGGTCGCGCGCGGCGGGGGGCTCGGCGGCGGCGATCGCCTTTTCCCACACGGGGTGCAGCGGCTCGGCCGAGGCGGCGGGCGCCGCGGCGGCGCGGGGCCGGGCGTCGGCGAGGCGCGGCCCCGCCATGTAGGGGGAGGGGATCACGGTCATGTCAGGTCTCCATGCGCGCGGTCGGGATGACCCCGGCGCCGGGCGCGCAGCCGGCGGGGGCGACGGCGGGGCCGCCATCGGCCCCATGGCAGAACGTTACGCGGTCGTCATCGTCCGGCGGCTCGCGGCACATGTCGCAGCGCCAGTCGCGCGAGCCCGGCGCGGCCCACCACACCGCCACGGCCCCCGGCGGCGGCGGGCCGCATGCGATGCAGAAGTCGCGGCCCTCGCGCAGCGCCTCGGCCGCACCGAAGGGCGGGCGCGCGTGGTGGCGCAGCGCCGGCGGCGCGTCGCCTTCGAGCCGAAGCCACGCGGCGAGCGCGTCGCGTTCGCGGCGGGCCTCGGCGCGGAGGAAGGGCACCAGGCGGCCGAAGCCGCGAGGCCGGATCAGCCCGTCGGCGCCGAGCGTCACGTCGGCGCCGAACGCGCGGATCAGGCACGCGAGGCGCCAGCCCGTCACGTGCCGATCCGGCTCGGCCGCGAAGGCGGCGAGGCGGCGGAGGCGGGGCGCGTCGTAATGGCCGGCCAATAGCCCCTCGGCGAGCGCGTCGCCATGCTCGGGCCGCCAGCCGGCGGCGGGGCCGGCGGGCGCCGCCAGCGCCTCGCGCGCGAGCGCGTCGGCCGGGTCGGGCGCGGCGGGCAGGGGGGCGGGGGCCATCATCGGCACCCCCCACACCATGGTATGCCCGAGCAGCTCGGGAGGAAGCGAGTCGGATCAACGGGATAGGCGCTGGCGGGGCCGTTGCGGTCCCGCAGTGACGTTCCGAGCGCCCCATGCTCACGATTTCGTGGGGTGGCGATGGTGTGGATCACCCCTGTTATCGACAACGCGCGCGCGCGCGCGTGAATGCCTGAACAGGGAAGATGCCCACCATTGGGCACCCTGGGCACCCTGGGACGACTCACGGCTCAAACTCCCGCGGGCGCAGAGCGCAGCCGCAGACGTAATCGGCCCCGCGCAGCGTCCTGCGGAAGATGCCCGGCTGCCGATCCATCCAGGCTTTTAGGGCGTGGCGGCTTCGTGGCGGCTCGCCGCTCCGGGCGGCCCAGGCGTTGAAGTCGGCGAGAAGCGCCCCGGGCCGTTCGCTTAGCGATGGCGCGAAGTCGATCCGCTCGGCGGCCCAGGCGGCGAAGGCATCTTGGTCCTGGAGGTATTCGTCGGTCGCGGCCCGCACCACGGCGGGCGGTGCCAGCCCGACGCGCTGCCAGGCAAGGCAACCGTCGATCGCCCATCGCAGGATGCCCGGCGCCTCCGCCTTCAGCGCGTCGCCGAGGTAGGGATCAGGCTGCGGCGGCCGGTGTAGGAACGGCACGATGTGAATGCGGCGGCGCATCGCCTCATCCACGTTCCTCAGCACCGGCTTGTGGTTGCCGACGATCAGAAGCTTGAAGGTCGGACTGAACGTGAAGAAGTCCCGCCGCATGAACCGCGCGGTAATCGGATCGCCACCCGTCAGCGCCTTGACCCGCGCCTCGGCCCAAGGTCGGCCTTCATCGGTTTCGGAGGCGACCACCAGTCGCGCGCCGCGCAGCATCGCGAGGTCGCAGGGATGGCGGTCGTGGTGCGAGGCGGCGAAGGTCTCGGGCGCGGCGATCGTCGCGTGGTCGCCGAGGACGTGTTGCAGGATCGTGTAGAAGACGGTTTTGCCGTTCTGCCCGGTGCCGTAGATGAACATCAGGATGTGCTCGGCGACCGAGCCCGTGAGGCAGTAGCCGGCAAAGCGTTGCAGGTAGCCGATCAGCTCGGCGTCGCCTTGCGTGGCGTCGTGCAGGAACCGCATCCAGCACGGGCAGTCGGCGGCGGGCGCCGGCGCGACGGCCGTGCATTGCGTGATCATGTCGGAGGGATCGGCGGGCCGCGTGGCGCCGGTGCGGAGGTCGATCGTTCCGCCCGGCGTGGCGAGAAGCCAAGGATCGCGGTCGAAGTCGCCCGAGTGTCGCGCGTGCGCCGGATCGGCTTGTGCGAAGCGCTCGACGGCCGCGGCGAAGGCGGCACGGCCGGGGGTCTTGGCCTTGGGGTCGGTCGCGAGGCTCCGCGCCAGCTCGCGCGCGTAGTGGAAGGCGCGCGGGGTGCGGCACGGCTGCCAGTGCGAGCCTGACCATTCCAGCCATCGCCCGGCGTCGTGATCAAACAGAAGCTTGCCGCGATACTCGGCCGTGAAGGCGAGCGCGGCGGCGTCTTCGGTCGGGGTGTCGATCGCGGACAGACGGGTGTGCCCGTTCGGCTTCGGCCGCGCGCCGCCCTCGCGCGCCGGCGGCTCGGGCCGCGCGACGATCGGTTCGGAGTCGGTTCGTTCCATGGCTCGCTCCTCGGCGAGCCCGGCGCTTGGCAAATTCGGTCGGGGCGGCTATAATTCGGCGATCTCCCACCGCCGAACATCGGTCCCGCCCGGTCGCACCAGCGCCGGGCGGTTCTATTCGGCGGCGACGCGGGCCGCGCGGCGGCGCGCGGCGGCCTCGGCCGGCCGCATCCGCCTGGACTCGAGAACCGCCTCGATCTCCGAAAGTCGCCAGCGCGCGGCGCGCGGCGCAACGTAGATTGGAAGGGGAAAGTTGCCGGCCTGCACCAAACGCCACACGCTGGCGACGTTCAGGGCGAGAAGGTCCGCGACGTCGCGGGCGGTGAGGAAGCGGTCGTTCATGAGTGTCACCTCCAATGATGGGGTGACGCTCTACTAATGGCACTGCGGGGTTCGATGCACCGGGTTATTTTGGTCGGGTTCGAGGGTCAGAATGACCCTTCGCGGAGCGCAACGGTTCGAGCCTGCCGACGGGCCGCCCGCACCGCGTCCCGCGTCGGCGCGTGCACCCCGCCCGCGCGGGCGAGGGCGCGCGCGAGCGCAACCGCCTCGGCTTCGCGCAGGACCAGCCCCAGGTCGGCGAGCGCGTCCTCGGCCTCGCGCAGCGCGTCGCGCCACGATGGCTTCCGTGACGCCAGCCCGGGAGACGCGCCGAGGTCGGGCGGCCGTTCGAGCCCGGCGGCGAGGCGGCGCAGCGCCTCGGCCGGCCGATCGGTCAAGACATAGGACGGCAGCCGATCCGGAAACGGAACGATGCTGGCGACGCTCAGAACCTCATCGGGGGGCAACGGCTCGGCGGCGATCGCGTCGAGCATCTCGGCGAGCCGTCGCGCGAGCCGTGCGCCCTCGGCGCGGCGGGCGGCGTCGATGCCGGCGCGCACGCGCCGGTTCAGCGCGCCGTCGGCGTGCCCGAATGTCAGGGGCAGAACGATACGGCCGAGCAACGTCGCCTCGGCGTCGGCATGCGACCAGCCCGCGCGCGCCAGCGCCTCGGCATGCGCGGCGAGCCGGCGCAGCACGGGCGCGAGTTCGCGGTCGGCGAGAAAAGCGCGCTCGCGGTCAGTCAGGTCGGCGGGCGAGGGCGCGCGCCCGTCGGCCATCTCGTCAGGCGGCCGGCCGCTCGGGCACCTTGGCGAGCACCTCGGCGAGTCGCTGCGCCGCCTCCGACGGGTGCCGGTCGTGTTTCATGCCGCTTCGGCTTCAAGAGCGCGCGCCACCGCTTCTGGCTCGCGGGCGATCACGGCAAGGAGCACGCGCGCCGCGCGGTCAGGGTGGCGGCGCCCCTGTTCCCATGCCTGCACTGCCGTCACGTCCAACCCGAAGTGGCGGGCAAAGGCCGGTTGCGACAAGCCGAGCGCGGCGCGGATCGCGGCAACGTCCACCGTCTCGGGGACGTGCACGCGGTATTCCCGCACCCCGGTTCCCGGCTCGCCGCGCAGATAGGCGGCCACCTCGCGCGCGGCGGCGACCAGCGCCCGCCCGCGCGTGCTGCGCTCAGAGGGCATTGCGGATGGCGCGGATCGCAGCGCGGACTTCCTTGCGGTCGGCATCGGTCAGGTTCTCCTTCGCGCTCTTCGCGTAGGCGTCGAGCAGCACCACCGTTTCGGCGCCGGCGGCGAAGAAGTAGATCACCCGCGCCCCGCCGCTCTTGCCGCGCCCGGCGCGGGGGATGCGCGCCTTGCGTGCCCCGCCGGTGCCCGGGATCACGGGCCACGCCTCGGGGCGGGCGGCGATCGCCAGCTCCGCCGCCATGCGCTCCGCCGCCGAGAGCAGCCGGTCAACGGCGCGCTGGTAGCGACGCGAGGCAATGACGCGCATCGTCCTGCAATCTAAGGCAATGTCGCAGGGCGGTTCAAGCCTTCGCCCGCCGCTCGGCGAGCGCGACCACCTCGGCGCCCTGCCCGACCAGCCCCGCGACGAATGCCTGCCAGGTGCGCAGCGCCTCCGCCGCCTCGCGCGCGTAGTCGTGCCGGTCGTAGACCCCGACCAATCCGCCCCGCCCCGAGATGTGCGCCAATGCAGCCTCGGCGGCCTCGCGCGACACGCCGAGCCGGCTCATGCCGGTGCGCGCCGTGCGGCGGAGGTCGTGCCACGTCCAATCCGTGACCCCGCTCGCGCGATCGAGCCGCGCCTTGATCTTGGAGAAGCCGCTCAGCGCCGAGCCGCGCACATGCCCAAGCAGCGCATGATCGGGGGCAAGCTCCGCCGCGTCCTGCGGCCACACCTCGGCCAGCGCGGCCAAGGCGAGCGGCCCGAGCGGCACCGCATGCGCCGCGCGGTTCTTCGCGCGCGCGGCGGGGATGGTCCAAAGCCCGGCCTCGCGGTCCACTTCGCCGAGGCGCAGCCCCGCGACTTCGCTGCGGCGACATGCGGTCACGATTAGCAGCCGCACGAATGCGCGCGGCTTCGGCCCGAGCGCGTCGGCGGCGCGCCAGACGCGGCGCAGCTCGTCATCGCTCAGGCTGCGCGCGCGCGCGGCGACGGGCGGGGCGAGCCGTGTTGCGGCACGTCGGGGCAGGGGCGAGGCGTCGATCCACCCGGACGTCTCGGCGAAGGAGAGGAAGGCGCCGATCACGCGCGCGGTGTTGCCGGCCGCAGCGGGGCCGCGCTCGCGATGCGCCGTGGCGATTAACCCGGTCCAATCGGCCCGCGTGATGTCGCGCAGGGCGCGCTTGCCGAGCGCCGGGCCGACGATCAGGCGGAGCGTGCGGTCAACCCGCTCGCGGTGCGCGTCCGACCAGCCGCGCCCGCGCAGCGCCGTGCGCGAGGCGATGTCCGCCCATTCCTGCCAGCGTGCCGCGACCGTAGGCGCGACGGCTTCGGCGCGGCGACGTTCGCGCGCCTGACGTCGCTCCGCCACCGGGTTCTGGCCTTGCGCCAGCGCGGCGAGGGTCTCAAGCGCCTTCTGCCGTGCCTTGGCGAGCGGCAGGGCTGGATAGGGGCCGAGCGTGACGCGGTGGCGGCGGCCATCGGCGCCGTTGGCGCGCACGGCCCATGATGCCGCGCCGGTTGCGGTCATGCGCAGGTGCAGTCCGCGCACGCGGGTGTCCCACGCTTCGATGCGCCCCGAGGCGGGCGGGCGGAGGCTGCGCAGGAAGGCGTCGGTCAGGTCGCGTTGCATCGTTGCGCCTCCGGAGTCGTGGCCCCCGCAAAGTGTCGTGATCCGCGAGGGGGTGCGTCGCTCGGCTTGCAATCCATCATTCCGTGGCCGGACTGGCCCTCCTGATGGCCCCCGCTGAATGCCGCAGTCGCTCGGGGGCCAACTGGGGGCCAGAATAGCGCGCGGTGCCCCGCGACGTCTAGCGACTTACCGCAACGTTGTGCGACGATTTATCAATGGGTTAGCGCGATCAGGGCGTTGCGACGGGGCCGGCGTTCAGGGCTGGTCCCGGCACTCATAATGCCGGGGTCGGCGGTTCAAGTCCGCCCGCCGCTACCACCCCTTCCTCACCCCGTCCTCTCCCGCGCCGCGTAGGCTTCCAGCCGCCGGGTCGCCAGCGCGATCGGCCAGCAGGCGCAGAAGAACGCCACCAGCAGCGCGCCGTAGAACGGGATCAAGAGCTCGCTCCGCCGCTCGGCGCCGAGCGCATTGCGCGTCATCGTCAGCGCCTCCTCGACGCCGACAATGCTCGCGAGCGGGGTGGACATCAGCAGGATCGCGTAGAGGTTCATCCAGGGCGGCAGCATGCGCTTGAGGCATTGCGGCAGGATCACCAGCCACAGCGTCTTCCGGCGCGACAGCGCGAGGCTCGCCGCGCCCTCCCACTGGCCGGACGGAACCGACTGCACGGCCCCGCGCACGATCTCCGACACGTTCGCCATCACCGGCAGCGTCAGTCCGGCGGTCGCGCGCAGCCAGTTCGGAACATCCACCGTGGTGCCGAACAGCGTGATCCGGAACGGCAGGATGAAGATGCAGTAGAACAGCAGCACGAGCCACGGCGCGTTGCGGAAGAACTGCGTCGCGGCCACCGCCGGGCGCGCGACCCAGCGCGACGGCGCGACCTGGCCGAGCCCGAGGAACAGCCCGAGCAGCGTGCCGACCGCCATCGCGATCACGCTGATCAGCACATTGAGCACGAAACCCTGGCCGATCAGCGGCGCCCAGCGGATCAGCGCGGTGAGAGCGCCGTCCGCGGCCGGCGCGGCGGCCTGCGCCCATGCCGAGCCGGCGACCACCAGCAGCAGCGCGAAGCCGGCCGCCTTGCCGTCGGGCGCGCGCGTCATCGCTCGCCGAATCCCGGCAGGCGCATGGCCCGCTCCCAGCGGTGCATCGCCCAGACCAGCAGCGTGACGAGGCCGATATAGAGGATCAGCAGCGTCGTCATCATCTCCGGCACGTTGAGGGCGTCGGACCAGATCTGGTTCGACACGTAGAGCATCTCCGGCACGCCGATCGCGTAGGCGAGCGTGGTCGTCTTCACCAGGTTGACGAGGTTGTTGTTCAGCGCGGGCAGGCAGATGCGGAAGGCGAGCGGCAGCACCACTAGGCGGTAGGATTGCAGGCGCGAGAGCCCGAGCGCGGTCGCGGCCTCGGCGGTGCCCTGGGGCACGGCCTCGATGCCGCTGCGGAAGATCTCGACATTGAAGGCACCGGCGAACAGTGCAAGTGCCACGATCGCCCACGCGACGTTGCCGATCAGCGGCGTGGGAAAGCCGAGATCGTCCGGCACGGTCGGCGTGATCGAGCCGAGGCCGAAGAAGAAGAAGTACATCTGCACGAGCGGCGGGGTGTTCCGGAAGAACGCCACATATCCGTCCGTCAGCCAGCGCAGCGGCGCCACAGGCGATTTCTGCGCCGCCGCCCCCAGCACGCCCAGCATGACGCTCGCCACCACCGAGGTCGCGGCGAGATAGACGGTCATCAGGAAGCCCGCCCAGAACCGCGCGCGGTCGAACGGGTCGTAGAGGATGGTGAGGTTGATCCCGGCGGACTCGTTCAGTCCCCGGAATAGGCTTTCGATCAGGTCCAAGATGCGAGGGCGGGGGCGTCACACCCCCGCCACCCTTGCGCTACTGGATGTGGTCCTTCAGCGCCTCGTGCATCCGGCGCAGGAAGGCGCTCTCGGCGATGCCCGCCTCCTTCTCCCAGGCCAGCAGCTTCCCCGAGCGGTGCCAGTGCGCGACCATCCCTGACATGAAGCGGCCCCAGGGCTTGTCGAGATCATCCAGCCGCACCGCGAGGCCCCAGGGCGTGTCGCTCTGGCTCGGCAGCGGCATGTGGAAGTCGCTCCACTGGCCCGAGGCGAGCATCACCGCGATCAGGTTGTCGTCATACAGCCAGCCGACGCAGCGGCGCTGGCGCAGCGCGGTCTCGACCTCGGCGATGCCGGTGAAGGCCAGGATCTCCACGCCGTAGCGTTCCGTCGCGGGGCGGTTGTACCAGGCGCCCTGGATCGCGCAGAGCTGGCGGCCGCGCAGCGCATTCCAGTCGGTCGTCGTCACCTGCTTCGGCAGCAGCACGTTGAATCCCGACGAGTAGTAGTTCGGATGCACGATGCCGACCACGCGCCGCCGCTCGGCCGTGTCGGACATGGTCGCGATCATCAGGTCGATCTGCCCCTGGGCGAGGAACTGCATCCGGTTCGCCGCCACCACGGGGACGAACTCGGGCCGCACGCCGAGCGTGGCGGCGACATCCTTCGCCATCTCGATTTCCATGCCGACGAATTCGCCGGCGGGGTTGCGGAATCCCCAGGGGCGATAGTCGGCGCGCACGCCCACCTTCAGCACGCCCTCGCGCATGATGCGGCTCAGCGTATCGCCCGCCTGCTGCGCCGCGGCCGGCAGCGGTGCCGCCAGGCCGAGGCACGCGGCGAGCGCGCCGGCGATCGCCCAGCGTCGTGTGGTTCGCGATGTCATCGTCTGTCTCCCCCGTTCTGCGGTGCGTGGCGAAGCGTGCCAGAGGTGCGGTGCCTCCGGCGAGTCCCCATCATGCGACGGCGCCGAAGGTGCGGCCCGCCGTGACGCAGGCATGCCAGAGCTCGGCGCCAAAGGAGCGGTAGCAGCCCAGCACGACATCCTCCTCGCGGCGCCACACCAGCACGCCGATGTGTCCCGCGAGCGTGTGCGCGACGCTGCCGGGCGGGAACGCCTGCGCGTCGAGATCGATCGGCAGCAGCCGCGAGAGCGCCTCGATCGCGTCGGTCCCGCCGACCGTGATGAGCGTGCGCGCGCCGGCGAGTGGCGCGACCGCGCCGGCATCGCCGATCGCGGCATCCAGTCGCGACGCGGCGCGCAACCCGTCCGCCGGCAGCAGCACGAGAGACTGGCCGAGCCCGCCCCACAGCACGGCCGCGCCGTCCGCGCCGACGACGGCGCGCCCCGTCTCCGGCAAGCCGAGACCGAGGGAGGCGCGCAGCCGCGCGTCGAGATCGGCGCGCCGTCCCCGGCGCGGCGCGAGCGCGACGAGACCCTCGCTGTCCAGGGAGGAGAGCCGCACGCCGGGTGCGCCGTCCGGTCGGCCGGACCGGCCCGGCCGGATCACGCCATCGAGCGCGGTGATGCGCGCGAGCTCAGCCACGGGTGCGCCCTCCCTCGGGATCGACGAACACGGGCGCGCAGACCTCGGCGAGCGTGTCGCCGCCGCGCAGCGCGTCATAGACGCGCACGGTCTCGCCGATGCGCGCGGGGCCGCGACGCAGCAGGGCGAGCGCGATCGGGTGGCCGAGCGTGGGCGAGACGCAGGCCGAGGTGACATAGCCCTCGCCATTGTCGCTGGTCTCGGCCGCGCCTGGCGAGAGCAGGTGCGATCCCGCGCGGATGTCGCTCCGCCCATCGCGCGGCTTCAGCCCGACCAGCGCGGGCCGGTCCGGGTCGGCGAGTGCCGGGCGCTTGGCCATGTGCCCGCCGATGCACTCCTTGCGGGTGGAGACGAGACGCGCGAGGCCGAGATCGCCGGCCGTGGTGTGGCCGTTCAGCTCGCCGCCCGCCGGGTGGCCCTTCTCGATGCGCAGCACGCCGAGCGCCTCGGTGCCGTAGGGCGTGACGCCGAACCTCTCGCCCACCTGCATGATCCGCTCCATCAGTGCGGTGCCGTAGTCGGGCGGGATGCCGATCTCGTAGGCGCGCTCGCCCGAGAAGGAGAGGCGGTAGAGGCGCACGGGCACGCCGCCGACACTCCCGCTGGTCGCCGCCATGTGCGGCAAGGCGCCGTCCGCGATGTCCGTGCCCGGATCGAGCAACGCCGCGAGCAGCTCGCGCGATCGCGGCCCGGCGATCGAGAGCTGCGCCCAGGCATCCGTCACCGACAGCATCGCGAGGTCGAGCTCCGGCCGCAGCACCTGGTGCGCATGTTCGAGATGCTGCATCACGCGGCCGGCATTGGCTGTCGTCGTCGTGATGAAGAACCGGTCCTCGGCGAGCCGCGCGACGGTGCCGTCATCCAGCACGAACCCGTCCTCGCGCAGCATCAGCCCGTAGCGGATGCGCCCGGCGCGCAGCGTCGAGATCGTGTTCGCATAGACGAAGTCGAGGAACGTCGCCGCGTCCGGCCCGACCACCTCGATCTTGCCGAGCGTGGAGACGTCGCACACGCCGACCGCCTCGCGCACGGCCCGCACCTCGCGCGCGACCGTCTCCTGCCAGCGCGTCTCGCCTCGGCGCGTGTACCACTGCGCGCGCAGCCACGGCCCGACCTCGACGAAACTCGCGCCATGCGCCGCGGCCCAGGCATGGGTGGGCGTGCGGCGCGTCGGGCGGAAGTCGCGGCCGCGATGGGGCCCCGCCAGCGCGCCGATCGCGACCGGCGTCCAGGGCGGGCGGAAGGTGGTCGTGCCTGTGCCCTCGATGCCGCGCCCGGTCAGCTCCGCCATGATGGCGATGCCGGGCACGCTCGCGGTCTTGCCCTGGTCGGTCGCCATGCCGAGCGTGGTGTAGCGTTTCAGATGCTCGACCGAGCGGTAGCCCTCGCGATGCGCGAGCGCGATGTCGTCGGCCGTGACGTCGTTCTGCAGATCGACGAAGGCCTTGCCGTGCCCGGGCACGTGGAACAGCGCGATGCCGTCGCGCGGCTCGTCCTCGGCGCGTGGCGGATCCGCGGGGACGGGCGAGAAGCCGCAGTCGCGCGCGGCCGCCACGCCGGCGGCCAGCCCGTCGGCGAGCGCGGCGGCGAGCGTGCCGCGCCCGGCGGCCGCACCGGCGAGCGTCACCCCGGCGGGGGGCGTGTCGAGCAGGAAGCCGCGCGCCGCCTCGTCCCAGCGCGGCCGCGCGCCGAGATGGCAGGCGAGATGGATCGAGGGGTTCCAGCCCCCGGAGACCGCGAGCAGATCGGCCTGCATGCGCGTCACCTCACCGCGCGCATCGCGCCAATCGACCGCGGCGAGGCGATGGCGCCCGACCGTGCCGACCACCGTGCCGGTGATCACCTGCGCCTGGGCGCGCGCGGCCTCGGCGCGCAGGGCGGGCGGGATGTCGGGGCGCGGATCGACCACCGCGACCACGTCCACGTCGGCAGCGGCCAGTGCCGAGACCGTGCGCCAGCCGTCATCGCCGGCGGTGAACACGACGGCGCGCCGGCCCGGCCGCACGGCGTAGCGGTGCACGTAGGCGCGCACCGCGCCCGCGAGCATCACGCCCGGGCGGTCGTTGCCGGCGAACACGATCGGCCGCTCGATGGCGCCGGCTGCGACGACGATGCGCCGCGCGACGATGCGCCAGGCCCGCTGGCGCGGCAGATGCGCGGGCGGCTCGGGCAGGTGGTCGGCCACACGCTCCACCGCGCCGACCGTGCCGTGGTCGAACAGCCCGTAGGCGGCGGTGCGGCGCAGGATGCGGCAGCGCGGGGCTGCGGCGAGTTCCGCCTCCACGGCCTCCACCCAGCGCGCGGCCGGCATGCCGTCGATCTCCATCGCCTCGGCGAGCGCGCGGCCGCCGAGCCGCTCGTCCTCCTCGATCAGCACGGTGCGTGCACCGGCCCGTGCAGCTGCGCGTGCGGCCATCAGCCCGGCGGGGCCGGCGCCGATAATCAGCACGTCGCAGTGCAGATGCGCCTTCTCGTAGTGGTCCGGATCGGGTGCCTCGGCGGCCCGGCCGAGCCCGGCGGCGCGGCGGATCAGCTTCTCGTAGACGCGTTCCCAGAACGCGGCCGGCCACATGAAGGTCTTGTAGTAGAACCCGGCGGCGAAGAGCGGCGCGAACAGCCCGTTCACCGCCATCGCATCGAAGCGAAGCGAGGGCCAGCGGTTCTGGCTTGCCGCCGCGAGCCCGTCGAACAGCGCGGCCGTGGTCGCGCGCGTGTTCGGCTCGCGCCGCGCGCCGGTGCGCAGTTCGACCAGGGCGTTCGGCTCCTCCGGTCCGGCCGAGACCACGCCGCGCGGGCGGTGCAGCTTGAACGACCGTCCGACGAGGTGGATGCCGTTCGCAAGCAGCGCGGCGGCGAGCGTGTCGCCGGCATGCCCCGTGAGTCGCCGTCCGTCGAAGGTGAAGGAGAGGAGTTGCGTCCGGTCGATCAGTCCGCCGGCGGCGAGGCGAAAGGGCTGCGCTGTGCCGTGCACAGTGGTCATCGCGCCGCCTCCGGGTCGCGCGCGAGCGCGGCGTGTTCGATCCGGTGCGTGCGCACATCGCGCGTCACCACGATCCAGGCGCGGCAGCCCTGGCCGTGCCACCACAGCTCGCGATGCATCCCGGCCGGGTTCTCCCGTTCGTGCATGTAGGCATGCCACGCGTCCTCCGACGCGTCCGGCGCCGGGCGCGTGAGCCCGGCCGGGCCGAGATAGGTGAACTCCTCGTTGCCGCGGGCACCGCAGCAGGGGCAGGGGATGCGCATCAGTGCAGGTTCGGGGTCGCGCCCGCCCCCTTCTCGTCGAGCACCGCGCCGGTGCGGAAACGATCGAGCGTGAAGGCCGCATTCAGCGGATGCGGGGCGCCGGTGGCGATGGTGTGCGCGAAGCACCAGCCCGAGGCGGGCGTGGCCTTGAACCCGCCATAGCACCAGCCGCAGTTCAGGAAGAGACCCTCGATCGGCGTGGTGCCGATGATCGGCGAGCCGTCCATCGACATGTCCATGATGCCGCCCCATTGGCGCAGATACCGCAGCCGCGAGAAGGCCGGGAACAGCGCGACGGCGCACTCCATCACCTCCTCGACCACGGGCAGGTTTCCGCGTTGGGCGTAGCTGTTGTAGCCGTCGATGTCGCCGCCGAACACGAGCCCGCCCTTGTCGGACTGGCTGATGTAGAAGTGTCCGGCGCCGAAGGTGACGACGGTGTCGAGCGCCGGCTTGATCCCCTCGCTGACGAAGGCCTGGAGCACATGGCTCTCGATCGGCAGGCGCAGCCCCGCCATGGCCGCCACGCGCGAGGAGTTGCCGGCGGCCGCCAGGCCGATGCGGCGCGCGCGGATGGGCCCGCGCGTGGTCTGCACGCCGACCACACGGCCCTGCACGACGTCGATCCCCGTCACCTCGCAGTTCTGGAGGATGTCGACGCCGCGCCGGTCGGCCGCGCGCGCATAGCCCCAGGCGACCGCATCGTGCCGCACCGTGCCGCCGCGCCGCTGCAACAGGCCGCCTTTCACCGGGAAGCGTGCGTTCTCCATGTCGAGCCCCGGCACCATCGCGCGCACGGCGGCCGCGTCGAGCAGCTCGGCATCCACGCCGGCGAGCCGCATCGCGTTGCCGCGCCGCGCATAGGCATCGCGCTGGGCATCGGAATGATACAGGTTCAGCACGCCGCGCTGGCTGACCATGGCGTTGAAGTTGATGTCCTGCTCCAGCCCTTCCCAGAGCTGGAGCGACTTCTCGTAGAAATGCGTGTTCGCCGGCAGCAGGTAGTTCGAGCGGATGATCGTCGTGTTCCGCCCGACATTGCCGGAGCCGATATGGCTCTTCTCCAGCACGGCGACGTTCGTGATGCCGTGCTCCTTGGCGAGGTAGTAGGCGGTCGCGAGCCCGTGGCCGCCGCCGCCGACGATCAGCGTGTCGTACGCGGGCTTCGGTTCGGGATCACGCCAGGCGGGTGTCCAGTGCCGCTGGCCCGTGAGGGCGCCGCGGATGAGGGCGAGGGCGGAGTAGCGCATGCCGGAATCGGTCCGTGGGGCTGGTCAGCCGTGCAGGAACTCTGGCAGGGTCGCGCGCCGCGACATGCCCGCAAGCGACATCGGATTGACCATGCGCGACCTGCCGTCTCGGCCCGAAGGCCGGGCAGCGATCCCCTACCGCGCCGCGGAGCAGACGCCGCGGCGCATCGGTGTGCTGCTGATCCCGGGTTTCGCGCTGCTGACCTATGCCTGCGCCGTCGAGCCCTATCGCGCGGCCAACGTGCTGGCCGGCCGGACGCTCTATCGGTGGATGCACGTCTCGCCCGATGGCGGACCGGTGCCGGCGTCGAACGGCGTGGCGGTGATCCCGGATCAGGGGCTCGACCGGCCGCTCGCGGTGGACGACCTGTTCGTCTGCGCCGGCGGCAACCCGACCGCGTTCGACGATCGGGCCGCGCTGGCCTGGCTGCGCCGCCAGGCGCGTCGGGGTATCCGCATCGGCGGATTGTCGGGCGGCCCGCTGGTGCTGGCGCGCGCCGGCCTGCTGCGCGACCGGCGCTGCACGATCCACTGGGAGTACCGGCCCGCCCTGGTCGAGGCGTTCCCCGATCTCGACGTCACCTCCAGCCTGTTCGAGATCGATCGCGACCGGGTCACCGCCTCCGGCGGCACCGCGACGCTCGACCTGATGCTCGCGCTGATCGCCGCGCGGCACGGGCGCGCGCTGGCGGCCGCGGTGGGCGAGTGGTTCCTGCATACCCAGCTCCGGTTGCCCGGCGCACAGCAGCGGAGCGCGCTCCAGCATCGCTATGACATCAGCAGCCCGGCCGTGCTGCGCGCTCTCGAACGGATGGAAGCGAGCATCGAGGAGCCGCTCGCGCGCGAGGCGCTGGCACGCGCCGCCCGCGTCTCGGTGCGCCAGCTCGAACGCCTGTTCGCGGCGCAGCTTGGCCGGACGATCCGCGCCCAGTACCGCGCGCTGCGACTCGATCGGGCGCGTGCGCTGCTCCAGGAGACGACCATGCCGGTGCTGCAGGTCGCGATGGCCACGGGCTTCGTCTCCGCGGCCCATTTCGCGCGCGCCTACCGCGCGCAGTTCGGGCATCCGCCCCGTGCCGAGCGTGAGCGCGCCCGGGGGGGCGGGCCTGCGGCGGCACGGCGCTCCACGCGGCGCGTCCCCCGTGGCGCCACGGTCGCTTGAACCGTCCCCGCCTTCCGGTTGCCGGGGCCGGTCGGCACGGCGCGGGCGGTGTCGCAGGCGAAGGGCAGCCGTGACGAGGCGGCACGGCCGGGCTGCCCTCTGCCAGTTCCGTCGCCTTCCGACCGCGGATAGTCTGCGCGCCCCACCCGACAGGAGCCCTAGGGCATGGCCGAGAAGTCCTTCGATGTCATCGTGATCGGTGCCGGTCCCGGCGGCTATGTCTGCGCCATTCGCGCTGCCCAGCTCGGGCTGAGCGTGGCATGCGTCGAGATGCGCGAGACCCTCGGCGGCACCTGCCTGAACGTGGGCTGCATCCCCTCCAAGGCGCTGCTGCAGTCCTCCGAGAAATTCGCCGAAGCGGGCCATGCCCTCGCCGATCACGGTGTGAGGGTGGACGGCGTGTCGCTCGACCTCGCGCGGATGCAGGCGCGCAAGGGTGAGGTGGTGAAGGCGAACGTGGACGGGGTCGCGTTCCTGTTCCGCAAGAACAAGGTGACCTGGCTGAAGGGGAAGGGCCGGATCGCCGCGCCGGGCCGGGTCGAGGTCGCGGGCGAGACCTACGCGGCGAAGCACATCGTCATCGCCACCGGCTCGGAGTCGGTGCCGCTGCCGGGGGTGGAGATCGACGAGCGGACGGTCGTCACCTCCACCGGCGGCCTCGCGCTCGATCGTGTGCCCGGCCACCTGGTGGTGATCGGCGGCGGCTATATCGGTCTCGAACTCGGCTCGGTGTGGCGCCGGCTCGGCGCGAAGGTGACGGTGGTGGAGTTCCTCGACCGCATCGTGCCGACCATGGATGGCGAGGTCGCGAAGCAGTTCCAGCGCATCCTCGCCAAGCAGGGCCTCGTCTTCCGCCTCGGCACGAAAGTGACCGGCGCGCGCAAGGGCGATGAGGGCGTGACGCTGACCGTCGAGTCGGCGAAGGGCGGCAAGGCCGAGGAGATCGTCGCCGATGTGGTCCTGGTCGCGATCGGACGGCGTGCCTACACCGAGGGGCTCGGCCTCGCCGAGGTCGGTGTGCAGCTCGACGAGCGCGGCCGGGTGAAGACGACCAACGGGTTCGCCACCTCCGTGCCCGGCATCTGGGCGATCGGCGACGTGATCGCCGGCCCGATGCTCGCCCACAAGGCGGAGGACGAAGGCGTGGCGCTCGCCGAGACCCTCGCCGGCCAACACCCGCACGTGAACTACGAGGCGATCCCGGGGGTGGTGTACACGTGGCCCGAGGTCGCCTCGGTCGGCGCGACCGAGGAGGAGCTGAAATCGCGCGGGGTTGCCTACAAGGCCGGCAGGTTCCCGTTCAGCGCGAATGGCCGGGCGCGCGCGATGGGCGAGACGGACGGGTTCGTGAAGATCCTCGCTGATGCGGCGACCGACCGGCTGCTCGGCGCGCACATTCTCGGCCCCGATGCCGGCACGCTGATCGCCGAACTGGCGCTGGCGATCGAGTTCGGCGCCTCGTCGGAGGATGTCGCCCGCACGAGCCACGCCCATCCCAGCCTGAACGAGGCGGTGAAGGAGGCCGCGCTCGCGGCGCACGGCAAGCCGCTGCACCTGTAGCGCCAGGGCAAGCGGCGGCGGAGCGGTTTCCGCGTGCCGATCGCCGTCCGGGCGCGTGATGTCCGCCGCGGAGTGCGTCGGGAATGTCCCGGACCGCACGGATCCGCGCGATCATTGCCGGGCACCGCGCCCAGGACCGAGGGGCGCTGGCGCTGGCCACCGCTTTCCGCAACGGTCTCGGCAATCCCGCGACGGCCGCCGAAATCGACGAGGCGGTGGCGTTCTACCGCGCGATTCTCGATGCCGTGCCGATCCTGCTCGACCGCCTGCGCGAGCGACGGCTATCACACCAGCCGCTTCTTGCGGGTCGACTGGCAGGGCAACGTCGAATACGTGACCGACCGCGTCCCATGCACCTGTGCCGGCGGGCAGATCATCTGCCGGACCTGTGCCGGCGCGGGATACGTCTGAGGCCGCGCGCTCAGCTTGCGACCCCCCCCCGACGTCACGGTTCCCTGTTCGATTCCAGGCACTTTTCGTGTAGAGTTCGTCTGGAACATGAGCACAGACGCCGCCCCCCGCCTGATCTCGGCCGATCTCGCGCGCCTGCTGCGGCGGCGTCTCGCCGACCTGCTCGGGCTCATCGCCGCGCTGGTGGGGCTGACCCTGGCCGTGGCTCTCGCCAGCCACGACCCCGCCGACGCCTCGCTGAACACCGCGACCGGAGAGCCGGTGGTCAACCTCGCCGGACGGACCGGGGCGGTGGTCTCGGACGCGGCCCTCCAGGGCCTCGGGCTCGCGGCCTGGCTGCTGGTGGCGGTGCCGCTCGGCTGGGCCTTCGCCCTGGTCGCGCGCGGCGCGGTGGGGGCACCGCTGGTGCGCTTCGCCTGCCTTCTCGCCGCCCTGCCGCTGGTGGCAGCCTCGCTCGCGCTGCTGCCGCTCCGCGGCTGGGGGACGCTGCCGGCGGGGCCCGGCGGTGTGGCCGGACCGCTCGTGCGGGACTGGACGCTCGGTCTCGGCCATGCCGTGCTCGGGCCGCTCGGCGCCGTGTTCGCGGCGCTGTTCACGCTCGGCCTCGCGGTCGCGCTGTCCTTCGTCGCGATCGGGCTCAGCCCGCTGGAGTGGCGTCGCGCCGGGGTCGCGGCGGCGCGGGGCACGGGTGGGCTGTTCCGACGTGCCCGCGGCGCGGCCACGGCCGCTCGCTCGTGGGCGCAGGGCGTGATCGCGGCGTTCCGGCGTCCCGCACCGCGCGAGGAGCCGGCTCTCCGTCGCGAGCCACGGCTCGGCCCGGATCCCGTGATCGACGAGCCGGCCCCTGTGCCACACCCCGCGCCGCCGCCGCGCGGCCCGCGGCCGCGCGTCGATCCGCCGGCTGAGCCCAGGCGCGCCGCCGCCCAGGGCACGCTGCCGCTCGCCGGCGCCGGCTGGGTGCCGCCGCCGCTGACGCTTCTCGCCGAGCCGCCCGCCACGCGCCCCGGCCGCCCCTCGCCCGAGAGCCTGGAGGCGAACGCGCGCATGCTGGAGGGTGTGCTGTCGGATTTCGGCGTGCAGGGCCGCATCGTCGCGATCCGCCCGGGGCCGGTGGTGACGCTCTACGAGCTCGAACCCGCGCCCGGCACCAAGTCCTCGCGCGTGATCGGGCTCGCCGACGACATCGCCCGCTCGATGAGCGCGATCAGCGTGCGCGTCGCGGTGGTGCCCGGGCGCAACGCGATCGGCATCGAACTGCCGAACACGCGGCGCGAGACGGTCTATCTCTCCGAACTGCTCGGCTCGGAGGAGTGGGCGAAGGCCAAGGGCCGGCTCGATCTCGCGCTCGGCAAGGACATCGGCGGCGCGCCGGTGATCGTCGATCTCGCCGGCATGCCGCATCTGCTGATCGCCGGCACCACGGGCGCGGGCAAGTCGGTCGCGATCAACACCATGATCCTGTCGATCCTGATGCGGCACCCGCCCGAGGAGTGCCGCTTCATCATGATCGACCCGAAGATGCTGGAGCTGTCGGTCTATGACCGCATCCCGCATCTGTTGGCCCCCGTGGTGACCGAGCCCGCCAAGGCGATCGGCGCGCTCAAGTGGGCGGTGCGCGAGATGGAGCGGCGCTACCGGCTGATGAGCCAGCTCGGCGTGCGCAACATCGCCGGCTACAACGCGCGCGTGACCGAGGCGCGCGGGCGCGGCGAGACGCCGACACGGCGCGTGCAGACCGGCTTCGATCCCGAGACCGGCCGCCCGGTGTGGGAGGACCAGCCGCTCAGCCTCGACCCGCTGCCGTTCATCGTCGTCGTGGTCGACGAGATGGCCGATCTGATGATCGTCGCCGGCAAGGAGATCGAGGCCGCCGTGCAGCGGCTCGCGCAGATGGCCCGCGCGGCGGGCATCCACATCCTGATGGCGACGCAGCGGCCCTCGGTCGACGTGATCACCGGCGTGATCAAGGCGAACTTCCCGACGCGCATCTCGTTCCGCGTGGTCGGCAAGGTGGACAGCCGCACCATCCTCGGCGAGCAGGGGGCCGAGCAGCTGCTCGGCCAGGGCGACATGCTCTACATGGCCGGCGGCGGGCGGATCACCCGCGTGCACGGGCCGTTCGTCTCCGACGGCGAGGTCGAGGCGGTGGTCGCGCATCTGCGCGAGCTCGGCGAGCCCGAGTATCTCGACGAGGTGACCGAGGCGGATGCCGCTGCGGGCGAGACCGCGGCCCTGCCCGGGATGGGCGGGCCGCTCGCCGGCGAGGAGAGCGACGAGGCCTCGCTCTACGATCGCGCGGTCGATCTGGTGGCGCGCGAGGGCAAGGCGTCCACCAGCTTCATCCAGCGCCACCTGCAGATCGGCTACAACCGCGCGGCCCGGCTGATCGAGCAGATGGAGAAGGAGGGCGTGGTCGGGCCGCCGAACCATGTCGGCAAGCGCGAGATCCTGGTGCGCCGGCCGGACGAGGATTGAGGCGGGCGGGTGGCCGCGATGCGCCGGCGGCCGCATTGATGCTGCCCGCGATCCCCATATAGAGGGTCTTCCACCGCGCGGAGGACCGGGACAGCATGCGGGATCACGTCGGCACTGCGGTGTCGGAGACACGCGCCCTGCCGATCTCGCCGGCGCTGGCGGTCGGGCTCGTGCTGGTGTTCGGCGGCGCGGCCTGGATCGGCAGCACGCAGGGCGCCCAGCATGGCTGGCTCTGGCTGGTCGGCGCGGGCCTCGGCTTCGTGCTGCATCACGCGACGTTCGGGTTCGCCGGCGCGTTCCGCCGCCTGTTCGCCGAGGCGCGCACGGCCGGCCTGCGCGCGCAGCTCGTGCTGCTCGGCCTCGGCGCGGCCCTGTTCCTGCCGACGCTCGCCGCGGCGCCGAGCCTCGGCATCGAGGTGCGCGGCTTCGTCTTCCCCTTCGGCCTCGCGACCGTGCTCGGCGCCTTCGTGTTCGGCATCGGTATGCAGGTGGCGGCGGGCTGCGTCTCCGGCACCTGCTACGCGGCGGGTGCGGGGAGTCCGGGCGCCCTGCTGACGCTGGCCTTCGCGGTCGTGGGCGCGACCGGGGCGGCGCTGACGGTCGATCTCTGGGGCGACTGGCCGGGCCTGCCGGCCGTCTCCCTGCCGGCGAGCCTCGGCACCGCGCCTGCGCTCGCGCTGACCCTCGCCGTGCTGGCCGCGGCCTGGCTCCTTGCCGCGGCGATCGAACGGCGCCGCCACGGCGCGGTGCAGCCGATCGGCGGCGCGCTGGGCGGGATCGTGCGCGGGCCGTGGCCGCTGCTCTGGGGCGCCGTCGGGCTCGCGCTGCTCAACCTCGCAACCCTGCTGCTCGCCGGCCGGCCCTGGGGGATCATCGCCGCCCTGCCGCTCTGGGGCAGCCTCGCCGTCGAGGCGCTGGGCTGGGACGATCCGGCGTTCTGGAGCTGGTGGCAGGAGCCCACACGGGCGGAGTGGCTGTTCAACCCGCTGCTCGCCGACCGCACCACGGTGATGCTGCTCGCGCTGATGGCAGGGGCGATGCTGGCCGCGTCGCTGGCCGGGCGCTTCGCCCGGCGCGGTGGGCTCACCCCCGGCCGCGCGTCCGGCGCGGTGCTTGGCGGGCTGATGATCGGCTGGGGCGGGATCGTCGCCGGCGGCTGCAACATCAGCGCCTATGTCTCGGGCATCGCCTCGGGCAGCCTGCACGGCTGGGTCTGGATCGCCGCGGCGCTGCCCGGCAACTGGCTGGTGGTGGCGCTCGGGCGGCGCCCGAGCCGGGCCTAACCCATGCCGAGCGCGCGCTTGTAGAGGTCGAGCAGGCTCTCCTGCTCCTCCACCTCCGCCTGGTCCTGGCGGCGCAGCCGGATGATCTGGCGCAGCACCTTGACGTCGAACCCCGCCGACTTGGCCTCGGCGTAGATGTCCTTGATGTCGCCGGCGAGCGCGCGCCGCTCCTCCTCCAGCCGCTCGATCCGCTCGACGAGCGAGCGCAGCCGGTCGGCGGCGATGCCGTAGGTCTGATCGTCGGTCTTCGGCTTCTCGGCGGCCTTGGCCATGGGGGTGCTCCTTCAGCGGGCCGCGTCGGATAGCCGGGGCGGCGGTCGCGATCAAGCGGCACCGCCGGCCGCCTGGTGCTCGGAAGGACTCCCGCGTCCGGTCCGGCACCGCGATGGCCAGACGCGTTTCGTTGACGTGCCAAACCGTTGGCGCACCGTATGATTCGGCAGCGGTTTCCCGGGGCCTGCCGTTCGCCCGCAGCGTGCAGGCGCACCTTCGACGAAACGCCGACTCAGCGTCCGGCAATCTCGCGGAACAGCCGCGCGGGCAGGGTGCCGCCGGTGACGCCACGCATCGGGCTCGCATCGTCGTTGCCGAGCCAGACGCCGATGACCAGTCCATCCACCGCGCCGATGAACCAGGCATCGCGGAAGCCCTGGGTGGTGCCGGTCTTGCCCGCGACCGCGCGGCCGGGGATGGCGGCGGCCCGGCCGGTGCCGCGCTCGACCGCATTGCGCAGCATGGCTGCGATCTGCGCCGCGCGCTCCTCGGGGATCGCCCGCACCGTGCTCGTCTCGCGACGCCACACGATCCGACCGCCGGCCTCGGCGCGCAGCACGCCGTGCGGCACGACGGCTCGGCCGCCATTGACGAAGGGGGCGTAGGCGGCGGCAAGCTCGAGCAAGCCCACCTCGCCGGTGCCGAGCGCGATCGTCGCATCGCGCGGCTGGTCCGAGACGATGCCGACGCGGCGCGCCGCCGCAGCCACGCGGGCAGCCCCGACCTCGGCGACGATCTGGGCGGCGATGGTGTTGATCGACTGGGCGAGCGCATCGGCGAGCGAAACGGGGCCGCGGAACCGGCCGTCGATGTTCTCGGGTCGCCAGCCGCCGATCGTGACCGGCCGATCCTCCAGCATGGTGGCCGGCGTCATTCCCGCCTCCAGCGCGGCCAGCCACACGAACGGCTTGAAGGCGCTGCCCGGCTGGCGGCGCGCGCCGGTCGCGCGGTTGAACCCGCCCGCGCGCGGCTCGCGGCCACCCACCATCGCCCGCACCGCGCCGGTTTCGGCATCCAGCGCCACCACGGCGCCTTCGCCGACGCCGAGCCGCGCGCCCTCGCCCGCGAGCAGCGCCGCGAGCCGGTCCTCCGCACGCGATTGCAGCCGCGGATCGAGGGTGGTGCGCAGCAGCAGGTCGCCACTGTGGTCGGTCGGCAGCGCGCCCAGCCGATCCTGCGCCCAGACCGCGAACCAGCCGGCGCCGCGCGGCGGGGCGGGGGCGAAGCCGCGCGCGGCCTCGGCCTCGGCGCGGCGGGCGGCCTCGGCGGAGAGCAGCCCGGCCTCGACCATGGCGGCCAGCACGACGCGGCCCCGCGCGATCGCGGCCGCGGGATCGGCGCGCGGGTTGAGTCGCGACGGCGCGCGCGGCAGCCCGGCGATCACCGCGGCCTGCCACACCGAAAGCCGCCGCGCCGGCACGCCGAAATAGAGCCGGGACGCCGCGTCCACCCCCCAGGCGCCGGCGCCGAGATAGACCCGGTTCAGCCAGACCGCGAGGATCTCGTCCTTGTCGAAGGCACGCTCCAGCCAGAGCGCGAGCAGCAGCTCCTGGCCCTTGCGGCGGAACGACCGGTCGGGGGTGAGGAACAGGTTCTTGGCGACCTGCTGCGTGATGGTCGAGCCGCCCTGCACGACCTGGCCCTGTGAGACGTTGACGAAGGCGGCACGGGCAAGTCCGATCGGATCGACGCCGAAATGCCATCGGAAGCGGCGATCCTCGATCGCGATCACGGCGTCGGCGACATGCGCCGGCAGGTCGCGCACCTGCACGGTCTCGCCGTAGAGGTCGCCGGAGCGGGCGAGCACGCCGCCCTCGGTGTCGAGCAGGGTCACGCCCGGGCGGCGTGTGGCTTCAAGCGCGGCGGCGGGGTGCGGCAGGTCCCAGGCGAGCCAGGCGAGCACGCCACCGAGCGCGAGCGTGCCCCAGAGCGTCGCGAGCACCACCCAGCGGACCAGCCGGAAGCGTCGGCGCGGCGGCCGGCGCGCCGCGGGGGTGCGTGCCGTGGCCGGCTTCCGCTTCGGGGCGACTCGGGCGGTTCGCGCCATGGTTGTCGCTTAGCACGCCACGATGGTCCGTGCGGACCCGATCGACGCCCGCACGTTCCGTCCGGTTCCTGCGCTGGCGCCGACCGGAACCAGCGCGGCCGCCGATCCGGCCGGGTGGCGCTGGCTCGGTCATGCGCTCGTCGGCCGGTCAGGCGCGACGCCTGACCGGCCGTCGGATCAAAGCTTGCGCCCGCCCTCCACCTGCTGGCGGATCGCCCGCAGGCTCTCGTTCATCTCGAGCAGCACGAACAGCACGCCGAACGTCATGACCCCGATGACGGTAGCGGCGATCAGCCCGACGATCGCGCCGATCACACCACCCGTGGTGTAGCCGGCGATGAGTCCGACCAGAAGCACCAGGACCAGCAGCACCATGCTGCTCTTCTCCAGCACTTCGAGGATGAAACGTTGCATAGCAAGTTCATCGCCCCCGCGCGAGGGGGTTACGCCGGCACATGCCGGCGTCCGAACTTTTGCCATGCGAAAAGAACGATGCCAATGCCGATGCCGAGCAGGTCGGTCAGGCCTTCCGGAACGATGCACATGATCGCTGCCGCGCCGCAAGCGACGCGCAGGGGCAGCCCGAGCCGGCCGCCCATGTAGCCCTCGGTCGCGCAGGCGAGCAGCACGACGCCGATTCCGGCCGTCGCGACAGCCTGGAACACGCCGAACAGCGGCCCCTGCGCGAGCAGCACCGGGTTCATGTAGAACATGTAGGGCACCATGAAGGTGGCCATGCCGAACTTCAGCGCCTTCAGGCTGGTGCCCCAGAGGCTGCCGCGCGCAAGCCCTGCCGCGGCGAAGGAGGCGAGTGCCACGGGCGGCGTGATCGCCGACAGCACCGCGTAGTAGAAGATGAACATGTGCGCCACGAGCGGTTCGACGCCCATGCGGATCAATCCGGGCGCGACCACTGCCGCGGCGATCGCATAGGCCGCGGTGGTCGGCACGCCCATGCCGAGAATCAGCGCGACGATCGCGGCGAAGGTCATCGCCAGCAGCGGCACCGAGCCACCGAGCTCCAGCAGGATGGTGGCGAACCGGCCGCCGATCCCGGTCAGCCCGATCACACCGGCGACGATGCCGGCGGTGGCGCAGACCGCGACGAGCTGCAGCGCTTCGCGCGACCCGCCTGCCAGCGCCTCGCAGATCGCGAGCCAGAGCTGCCAGAGGCTTCCGATCAGGGCGGTCAGTAGATTCTTGCGCGCAATGAACAGCCGGTGCGCGAGAAAGGTCGCGAACATGATCACGATCGTGGCGGCGATACCGAGGCCCGCGGCACGGAAGGGAGAATAGCCCGACAGCAGCACGACGATCAGGATCAGGAGCGGCGAGAACAGATATGCCCTCAACATCAGCCGCGGCAGGTTCGGCAGTTCCGAGCGCGGCAGGCCGTGCAGCCCCGCCTTGAGCGCATGCAGATCGGCATGCGCGTAGCAGGCGATGTAGTAGAGCACTGCCGGAATGATCCCGGCGATCAGGATCTCCTGGTACGGCACGCCCAGCACCTCGGCCATGATGAAGGCGCCCGCGCCCATGACCGGCGGCGCGAGCTGGCCGCCCGTCGACGCGGTCGCCTCGACCGCGCCGGCCGTATCCGGATCATATCCGGCGCGCTTCATCATCGGGATGGTGAAAGTGCCCGAGGCGACCACGTTCGCGACCGACGAACCCGAGACCGCGCCGAACATCGAGGACGATACGACCGCCACCTTGGCCGGGCCACCACGCGCCCAGCCGACGAGGCCCATCGCGAGGTCGTTGAAGAACTCGCCGGCCCTCGAGGTCTGGAGGAAGGCGGCGAAGGTGACGAACATGATGATGAAGGTCGAGGACACCGAGGTGGTGATGCCGAAGATCCCCTCGGTGCCGGCGAGGAAGTTCACCGCCTCGCGCCACGGCACGCCCGTGTGGTAGAGCGCGCCGGGCAGCCAGGGGCCCACAAAGATGTAGGCGATGAAGACGAGCGCGATGATCGGCATCGCGAGGCCGGCGGTGCGGCGGGAGAACTCGAGCAGGATCACGAGCGCAGTGACGCCGACGACCGTGTCGCGCTCGTTCGGCCCCATGAACGCGCGCATCTCGATGCCGTCGGCATCGAGGGCGAAATGCGCGACGATGCCCACGCAGCAGGCGATCAGCAGCCAGTCATACCAGGCGACCGTGTCGAGCCGGCTCTTCGGCGAGGCGGCGAACAGGCCGAGGCCGAGGATCGCGCCGACATAGACATGGACGGGCCGGGCGATCGTGGGGTCGATCGGATAGACCAACAGGACGACCATGTGGAAGGCGACGAAGGCGATGCCGAGCCAGCGGAAGGCGCTGGCCAGTGTAGGCCGAAGCGTCCGCTTGCTGGACGGCACCTCCATGTCGAGGATGCGTTGCGCCGCCTCGGCCTCGGCCGCCGGTGTGGTCCTGTCCATCCGCCCCCCAAAGGCTCCGCTTCCCCGCGGCCGGTCTGCGCCGGCCACAACCACGCTCGCCCCGCTTTCCAGCGGGCGCGCGGCGCACAGACTACGGGGACGGCGCGGGGGAGGGCAACGCGCCGTTTACGCCGAGGCTCCGGTCAGCCCCGCGAGCCCGAGGACGAGGCGTGCTCGCCGGTCCGCGCCGTCTCGCGCGCGCCTTCCGGCCCGAGCAGGGTGCCGGCGGGCTTCTGATCGGCCTCGGCGGCCTGGGTCTCGTCCTTGTCGTCCTTGATGTTCTGACGGAAGGACTTGATGCCCTTGGCCAGATCGCCCATCAGGCCGCTGATCTTCCCGCTGCCGAACAGCAGCAGGATGACGAGCAGCACGACAAGCCAGTGCCAGATGCTGAAGGTACCCATCGCGTGTGCGTCCGTCCCGTGTTGAAGCGCGCAAACCGGGACAGCCCGGCCCGGTTCCTATCTGGGGCGGACACTAGCCCAAGGGAAGGGGTTCGCGAAGGGGCCGGAGCGGGGACGCGCGGCCAGACCTCTTGTCGCGGGCGGGAGGGGCTGTAAACGTGCCGCGAGCGCGGAGGGATGGCCGAGTGGTCTAAGGCGCTCGCCTGGAAAGCGGGTACACGGGAAACCGTGTCGTGGGTTCGAATCCCACTCCCTCCGCCAGCGTCCCGTCTCGGTCCGTTCTCCTCCGCGGCGATGGGCGCCTCCACTGGACGCGGGTGAGGTCGTGGTCGAGCCGTTCTCCGGTTAGCAGGCTGCGGAAATTCACCGCTATGGGTTTGGTTTTTCTGGGCTGTGCGGCGGTTGGGTAGGGTTTGGCGAGCGGATGCGCTGGGTTTCCGGCGGCGATCTGCCGGAAAGATGGCGCGCCTGGGTGGATTTTGGCAGCGATTAGGGGGGCGTCGCCAGCAGCTTCGGTAGCCGGATCAAGTTGTAGGCCGCGACCCGCAGCGTGAAGCTCCATTGGACGCGCTCCAGCCCGCGCAGCAGGGTGCGGCGCATGCCGCCGATCTCCTTGCCCCA